>JAFYOK010000287.1 GCA_017560175.1 Clostridia bacterium
CAGACCGACCGTTTCTTTATGCGCCTCAAGCTGGGTTACATGACCCGCGAGCAGGAGCTTTCGGTCATCTCCCGCGCCAGCACCACCGATATCATTGCCGGCCTGGAGACCGCTGTAACTCCCGAAGAGACCCAGTACCTCAAGCAGAACTACAAGCATGTTACCGTACATCCCTCGGTTGCCGGTTATATGATGGACATCATCGAAGGCACCCGTAAGGAGAGCGCTTTTGTCACCGGTGTTTCCACCCGCGGTGCCATCGCCCTCTATAAGGCTGCACAGGTCACCGCCGCATTCTCCGGTCGTGATTTCGTCCTGCCCGAAGACGTCAAGAAGGTCGCACCTCACGTTCTGGCCCATCGTATCGTCAGCGGCTCTGCCCTCTCTTCCGAAGACTCGGTCAAGTATATCGAAAAAATCATCGCCGGTATCCCTGTACCTCTGGAAAGCTGATCCTATGCTGCTCTATCTTGTCATTCTGGTCATTCTTGCCGGTCTGCTGCAGGAATACACCCTGCGCCACTCGCTTGACAAGGTGACCTACGATACCTACCCCTCCAAGACCACCGTCGACCCCGACGAAGTCTTTGAGATCATCACCCACATCCGCAACCCCAAGTGGATGCCTGTTTCTTACCTCAAGTTTCAGGAATCCCTGCCCATTGAGCTTGTGCCCGAAGGAAATGTCAAGCTGCGCCGTGATACCGAGCTCAGCCGTCTGACCACCACCACCTTCCTCAAGCCCTATCAGCTGCTGGAGCGCCGCTTCGGTGCCAGCCTGCCTGCCCGCGGCCGCTACTTCCTGCGCGGCGCTACTCTGATGGGCGGCGACTTTCTGGGTACCCGCACTTCCACCGAGTACTTCCCGGTCAACCGCGAGATCGTTGTTGTTCCCAAGCCTCTGCCCGAAGCCCGCTTCGGCGAGACCCTGGGCGACTATCTGGGCAATATGTCGGTCAACCGCTTCATTATGGAGGACCCCGTACTGACCCTCGGTTTCCGCGAATATACCGGACGCGAACCCCAGCGCGCCATTTCCTGGACACAGAGCGCACGTATGGGACGCACCATGGTCAAGAATTACGACCACACCCTTGACCTTTCGGTCACCGTTATCCTCAATGTCGAATGTCCTCAGGACATGGAGAATCGCGGCGAGCTGATCGAAGACTGCTTCTCGGCCACACGCACCATCTGCGAAAAGCTGGAAGACAAGAAGATCAAGTACGGCATCCTGACCAATGCGGCAGCTGCCGGTGCCCTCGGTATGTGGTCGCAGGTTTCCGATGGTCTGGGCAAGAACCACATGATGACCATTCTGGAAGGCCTTGGCCGTGCCACCCACCAGATGACCTCCACCTTTGAGTCGGTGGTCAACCGTGCCGTCCGCCGTGACGAAGCCGGACGCTACTACATCATCATCACCCCCAGACTGGATGCCAAGCAGAATGCCTGCCTCCAGCGTCTGAGTGCCCTCAAGGGCGGCAAGACCTTTATCGTCGATGCCGCCAACCTGGCTGAGCTCCGTGTACAGGATGCACAGAAGGAAGCCGCAGCAGCAAAGGAGGCCTAAGATATGGAACTTACCGTATTTCTCAAAATGCTGCTGGACGGCGCTGTCTTTATGACGGTTGCCGGCTTTGCCCTCAATCTGGCCATGCCTCCGGTTTCGGGCATGACACCCGCCCTTCTTTTCCCGGCGCTGGCCGCTGCGGCGGCCTTCCTGCTGACCATAAAGGAAAAGAACCGCTATCCGGCTCTGGTACTGGCGCTGCCCATGTTCCTTTTTGGCAAGTGTCTGGCCGACTATATTCTGCTGGCTATTCTGCTGGCCTATCTGTTCTTCATCGTCCATAAGGAAATGTTCCTCAATGATGATGGCGACTTCCGCCAGGCCTTTTCCAAGCAGCTGACCGCCAGCATTCTCTGCTGCGTTGTCGCCGGTGTTACCGTCGACCTGCGTGTCCTCAATGAGGTACTGCTGCCCTGTATGTTGGTCATGATCGTTTCGTCGGTCGCCCTCATGCGCATCCTGCGCCACAGCCGCGAGACCATCGATTCGGGTGCATTCAAGCTGTCCAACACCATCACCGTTGTGCTGGTCTGCGCCACCACTCTGCTGCTCACTTCGGGCGTCATCCTCGACCCCATCTTTGCCGTACTCAGTTTCCTCTATAACAAGATCCTGCTGTCCGGCTTTGCTATCTTCCTGGCTGTCGCCATCCGCTTCCTGGGCCTGTTCAGCAAGCTCTTTGCCTGGCTGTTCGGTAAGGAAGTCAAGTTCTACGAAGATGGTGATTCCGGCTCCATCGGCGCTGTCGATGAGCTGCTTTATGAAGAGGTCGAAGGCGAGCTGCCCCCCATCATCACCTATATCTTCGTCGGTCTGCTGGCCATCGGTGCCATCTATCTGGCCTACAAGGGCCTCAAGGCCATGGCCGGACGCAACCGTCGTTTTGAAGGTACAAGTCCCTTTGCCCTTTCCCGTCAGACCATTGAGGTCCCCAAGGAAAGCCGCCGCAACCCCTTTGCCAAGCGCACCGAACGCGAAAGCATCCGTCATCAGTACCGCAAGTTCCTGCGCGAATGCCTCAACCGCGGCTTTATGATCACACCTGACTTCGACTCCCAGGAGATCAACGACGGTGCCCGGGATTACTTCCGCGGCGCACCCCTGGATGCCTTCCGTCAGCTGTATATCAAAGCCCGCTACACCGAGTGTGAAATCACCAAGGAAGAAGCCAAAGAGGCCAAAAACCTCTATTCCGAAATTAAAAAATCTGCTGAAATCGAAAAAGGAGATTGATCGTCATGAACAAGTATCTTGAAGAAGCAAAAGCTCTGCTGCCCCACCTGGAAGAACTGCAGCAGAAGGTCCACCAGTTCGGTGGTATCCGTTATGATCTGCGTCCCAGCGCTGAACTGATCAAAGCTGAACTGATCGAGATCGGCCTGGAGCCCCAGGAAATCGTAGAATGCGGCATCGTTGCCACCATCGGCGGCAAGAAGCCCGGCAAGACCGTCCTGCTGCGTGCCGACTTCGATGCTCTGCCCCAGGATGAGATCACAGGCCTGCCCTATGCAGCCACCAACGGCACATGCCACTCCTGCGGCCATGACTACCATGCAGCTATGCTGATGGGTGCTGCCCGTCTGCTCAAGGCCCATGAGGATGAGCTGGAAGGTACTGTCAAGCTGATGTTCCAGCCCGACGAAGAGTTCACCACAGGCGCCAAGAAGATGATCGAAGCCGGTGTTCTGGAGAACCCCAAGGTCGACGCTTCCTTCGCTATCCACATCGAAGCAGGCACCGAGCGTGACACCGTCGGTAAGGTCATCTGGTCTCAGGGCGCTTCCTACTCGGCTGCCGACCGTTTCTTCATCAAGGTCAAGGGTCGCGGCGGCCACGGCTCCACACCCCACAACACCCTCGATCCCATCACCGCTCTGTGCAATGCCATCACAACTTCCCAGCACATCATCTCCATGGAAGTTCCCGCTAAGGAGCGCGCAGTTATCACTGTCGGTCAGATCGAAGGCGGCACCGTTGCCAACATCATCCCCGATACAGCCGGTGCAAGCGGTACCATCCGTACATTCTCCAACGAGATGCGTGCATTCTGCCGTGATCGTCTGATCGAGATCTGCGAGACCACCTGCAAGGCTCTGCGCTGTGAATGCACCGTAGAAATCTCCCCCGACGGCGTACCTCCCGTCATCAACAATGTCGAACTGGCTCGTGAGATCCAGCCCTGGGTCGAAGAGATCTGCGGCGACAACCACTACACCGCTGCTGAGCCTCTGTCCTTCGGTTCGGAAGACTACTCCTGGATTTCCGAAAATGTTCCCGCTGTCATCATGACTCTGGGCGCAGGCACACCCGAGAACGGCTACATCCACGGCGCACACAACCCTGCCATCCACTTTGATCCCAATGCTATGCCCTACGGCGTTGCAACCTTCACCAACCTCTGCATCAACTGGCTGAAGGCACATAAGTAAAATCCACAGGGTGTGAAAAACATCCGATCATTTGAACCATGCTTTTCGGGGAGCGCTGCAGGACCGCAGCGCTCCCTGTTGTAATTTCCCCATGGAGGTAACTATGACCGCCCTTTCCTATGCCGAGCTTCCCATCCTCGACTGGTTCCAGACCATCCGCAATCCTGTTTTCGACGTTCTGGCACAGACCCTCGACGTCATCAACGGCCACGGTGAGATGTACATTCTCATCTGTGCCCTTCTGCTGCTCTATAAGCCCACACGCAAGGCCGGATTGATCTGCGCCACCGCCCTTATTTTCGACTATCTGCTGGTCAACATGACCCTAAAGCCTCTGGTGACTCGCATCCGACCTTATGACCTGATGCCCATGGTCAATCTGATCGTTGATGCACCCCATGACTTTTCCTTCCCCTCGGGCCATACTGCCGTTTCTTTCGCCTTTGCTGCGGCTGCCACCTGTATGGGCAAAAAGGCCCACACCCTCTCGCTGGCTTTTGCCTGCCTGATGGGCATTTCCCGTATGTATCTCTATGTCCACTACCCCACCGACGTGCTGGGCGGTGCTTTTTTCGGCACCCTTTGCGGCCTTGCGGCCCTTTTTCTGTGGAAAAAAATCATTGACCGTGATAAAATATAGAATAGGGGAATATGTTTTTCCTGACCAAATCTGATTTCACTTCGAGGTGACTTTACAATGACATTGATCCAAGGTATCATCCTGGGCATCGTTCAGGGCTTTACTGAATTTCTGCCCGTTTCTTCTTCCGGCCATCTGACTCTGATGTCGGCACTGATGGAGCTGCCTTCCGACCTTCTCTTTACCATCGTCGTTCATCTGGGTACGCTGCTGGCCGTCTTCATCGCTTTTTGGGAAGACGTCGTCATGCTGATCCAGGGTGCGCTCGGCCTGGTGCTGGATGGCTTCAAGACACGCGATATCCCCAAGCGCCGCCTGGTTCTGCTGCTGCTTGTGGCTACGCTGCCCCTGGTCATCGGTGCGCTGCTCAACGATACTGTTGAGGCCATGTTCGACAGCCCTCTCTTTGTCGGCTGTGCCCTGCTGGTAACTGCCTGCGTCCTCTTTGTCGCCGACCGTCATGGCGGCGGACACAAGACAGCAGCCAATGCCTCTTTTAAGGATGCCGCCATCGTCGGTCTGGCCCAGCTGTGTGCCCTCTTCCCCGGCATCTCCCGTTCGGGCAGCACCATGTGCGCCGGTCTCTTTGTCGGTCTGGATCGTGACTTTGCCGTCCGCTTTGCCTTCCTGCTGTCCATCCCTGCCGTTGCAGGTTCCTTTGTATTCAAGCTGCCCGATCTGTTGGAAACCGGCATCATGGCTGCTTCGGCAGCCCCCTATGTTGCAGGCTTCATTGCCGCCCTCATCAGCGGCTGGCTGGCCATCAAACTGGTCAATCTGCTGGTCAAGCGCAACAGCTTCCGTTATTTCTCCTACTACTGCGCCATCATCGGTGCTGTAACCATCATCCTCAATCTCATTTAAGGAGGGATCCCATGAGCGAAAAAAAATCGACCTCGAAAGCCAAAAGCAGCCAGGCC
>JAFYOK010000288.1 GCA_017560175.1 Clostridia bacterium
AGATCGGTGGTTGCAAAGGCAAAGGAGTCGATGGTCTGTACGCCGCTGCCGACCGTCACATCGGTCAACGAGGTACAGTTACGGAAGGCATTCCAGCCAATGGCGGTGACGCTGTCGGGAATGACGACTGCGGTCAGGCCGGTGCAGCCATAAAAAGCATCCATGCCGATGGTGGTCAGGCCGTCGGGCAGGCTGACCGAAGTGATCAGGAAGGGGCACAGCTGCCAGTCGGTCTCGTAAGCCATGGCACCGCTGCCCGAAATGGTCAGAGCGCCGTCCATGCTGAGGGTCCAGGTCAGCTGATCCTCATCCGTTGCGCCGCAGCTGCCCGACATAAGGATGCCGTCTGCGCCGATGGCAAGCCACTGATTGGTGCCATCGAAGCTGTCCTCGTCCATGTCATCCCAGCCATCGCCAGCTTCGGGATAGAAGCACAGCAGATTGCTGCAGGTCATGGCTTCCTCGTCAAAGGTGGGGGCATCGCCGCCGAAAAAGACGGCAGCAGGATACTCCCAAACACCGATATCGTAAAAGGCATGCTTGCCGATGTGGGTGATGCCCTCTCCAATGAACACCTTGTTGATGGTATAGCAGTGGTCGGCCCAGGGGGCGGTGGAGCACCATTCTTCTTCATCGTAGGGATAGTCGGGCATGGCACCGCTGCCCTCGATGGTCAGGACGGTACCGTCTGCAGAGATCGACCATGTGATGTCGCCGGGAGCTTCGGGGACTGCGCCGCCGATGGGCAGAACGGTGCCCCACTGTTCATCCGACCAGCTGGGCCAGTTGGCATAGGTGGTCAGTTCACAGCCGGCAAAAACACGCTCGTCCAGAGTCGGCTCGCTGCCCAAAACAGTAATGGTCTGCAAACCGCCGTAGGCAAAGGCCATATAGCCGATCTCAGTCACTGTGGACGGCAGCGTGATATCGGTGAGGGCCGGACAACAAAGGAACGCCTCGTTGTCGATGACCTCCAGACCTTCCGACAGCGTGAGCGACTCCAATGCCTGACAATCATAAAAGGCACTGTAGCCGATCGTCTTTACACTGCCCGGAAGGGTAACCGTTTCCAGTACAGGTGCCTGGAAAAAGGCTTCTTCACCGATGGAGGTAACGCCATCTGCGATGATGACCTCGGTAACAGCCGACAGATCCCAGGGTACGGGATTGTCCAGCCAGTGGTAGTCCTGCATATCGCCGCTGCCTGTGATATACAGGATGCCGTCATCATAGAGCGTCCATTTCAGGCCGTCGGCCGTGGTACCGCCGTCGACAACCCCGAAAATGGAGTCTTCGACACCCAGATTACCATCAAGCATGTCATTTGCCAGTGCTGTCAAAGGACAGCACTGCAAGACCATCAGAATGGCCAGCAGTAAACTTATCATTCGTTTTTTCATAGAGGTTCCTCCTTATGGGGGATTGAATATGGGAATATTATAGCATATCTCATAGGAAATAGGGAGAATATATGCAAAAAAGCCTTCCCAAAGGAAGGCTTCAGTGGCTCGGTGTTTACTTTATCCTTTTCTCCAGACCATTTTATTGACAACACCGGTGTAGGACTGGATCAGTTTGACCACCTTGGTGGAGACATTTTCTTCGATATAGTCGGGAACAGGGATGCCGTATTCACCATTTGCGTGCATGAGGACGGCAGTATCGACGGCCTGCAGCAGAGAGCCTTCATCGATGCCTGCCAGGATGAAGCAGGCCTTGTCCAGCGCTTCGGGACGCTCGGTAGATGTACGGATGCAGATGGCCGGGAAAGGATGACCGATGGAGGTAAAATAG
>JAFYOK010000289.1 GCA_017560175.1 Clostridia bacterium
ATAAATCCCATCCCAAGGAGGTCCACCCCATGCATATCCTCGTCCTCAACGGAAGTCCCAAGGGACCATACAGCGTTACACTGCAGACGGTCAACTACCTGCAGGCCAAATATCCTGCCCATACCTTCGACATCCTCCATGTCGGCCAGCGCATCGCGGCTCTGGAACGCGACTTCACCCCTGCCCTGACCGCCATCGAAAAAGCCGATCTGCTGCTCTTCTCCTATCCCGTATACACCTTCATCGCGCCCTGCCAGCTCCACCGATTCATCGAGCTGCTCAAGGCGGCCGATATGGACCTGCACGGCAAGTATGCCAGCCAGCTCTCCACCTCCAAGCATTTCTATGATGTCACGGCCCACCGCTATATCCAGGACAACTGCCAGGATATGGGCCTGCGCTATATCCGCGGCCTGTCGGCCGATATGGATGACCTGCTGACCGACAAAGGCCAGAAGGAAGCCTGTGACTTTATGGACTATCTTTCTTTCTGTGTGGACAAGGATCACTATGAGCCTTTTCCTGCGCCGCTGCCGGAACCTGTCCACAGCCCTGTGGAAATCCCCGCGCCTGTCGGCGCCACCGATGGTGATGTGGTCATCGTTACCGATTGCCGCCCCGAAGATACCCAGCTGCAGGCCATGATCGACCGCTTCCGCGCCGTCCTGCCCATCCGCACCCGTATCGTCAATATCCGCGAGTATCCCTTCCGCGGCGGCTGCCTGGGCTGTTTCAACTGCGCCGTATCGGGCAAATGCATCTATACCGATGGTTTCGACACCTTCCTCCGCGAAGAGATCCAGGCCACCCAGGCCATCATCTATGCCTTCACCATTTCCGACCACAGCATGGGTGCCCGCTTCAAGATGTATGACGATCGCCAGTTCTGCAATGGCCACCGTACAGTCACCATGGGTATGCCCATGGGCTATCTGATTTCCGGTGATTACAGCCGCGAGTTCAACCTGCAGACCATCATCGAAGGCCGTGCACAGGTAGGCGGCAACTTCCTGGCCGGCATCGCCACCGACGAGCAGGATCCCAACGGCGAGATCGACCGTCTGGCCGATACCCTCGTCTATGCCCTGGAGCATCAGTATACACCGCCCCAGAACTTCTATGGCGTTGGCGGCATGAAGATCTTCCGCGACCTTATCTGGCAGATGCAGGGCATGATGAAAGCCGACCACAAGTTCTATAAGGAACACGGACAGTATGACTTCCCCCAGAAGAAGCCCGGTCGTATGCTGGCCATGTATGCCGTTGGTGCCTTGATCTCCAATCCGAAAATCAAGGCCAAGATGGGCAATAAGATGACCGAAGGTATGCTTATGCCCTATAAGAAACTCCTGGACAAAGTACAAAAGAAGAAATAGGCAAATCCGTTGACACCCTCATGCGTCATCGTGTAAAATGGAATACAACAACCCAACAATTTGAAAGGATCGGTGTTTTCCTATGAACAAGTCCAACAGCTCCATGCGTATCACTCAGACCGCTGCTACCGTTACCGCTCTGCTGGGTATCGAGCCTCCCAAGGGTGCCGATGTTCCCAACGAGATCGTTATGGCTGCCGCTCAGAAGACTTTCGGCGAAGCCAAGGTCGAGCGTGCGCTGCTTTATAATCCCGATGCCATTGCCATGTGGCTCTATCAGAAGTACACCAAGCTGTTCACCCCCGTCATCACCAACACACAGATGGCTCTGCCCATCCTGTCGGTCATGCCCTCGGTCACACCGGTCTGCTTCGCTTCCATGTATTCCGGCCTGAACCCCTGCGATCACGGCATTCAGGCTTATGTCAAGCCCGTTCTGTCCTGCGAGACCATCTTTGATGCCGCTCTCAAGGCAGGCAAGAAGCCCATCATCATCTCCACAGAAGGCGACTCGATTTCCGAGATCTTCAAGGAGAGAGAGATGGATTACATCTTCTGCGCAACACCTGCAGAGTGCAACCAGCATGCGCTGGAGATCCTGGCCAAGGATGAGCACGATATCGTCGTCGTTTACAACGGCAACTACGATACACAGATGCACCGCACCGGCACAGAGTCGGTCGAAGCCATCGAAGAGCTGAAGAAGAATGCTGCCGACTTTGAGCTGCTGCTCCATGCTGCCGAAAAGGCATGGGCCGGTAAGAACTGCGTCGCAGCCTTCCTGCCCGACCACGGCTGCCACGACATCGATGGCAACCTGGGCAGCCACGGCCTCGAAATGCCCGAAGATATGGACATCGTCCATTTCTACAAGCTGTGGAAATAAAAAATCATCGTCCCCTGTAAGGGGCTGCACCTCGACCTCCGGCTCGCTCCGATCCGGAGGTCGGATTGCGCTTGCCCCTTATAAAATATATTTTCAGAAAGAGGATAAATCTATGAACGACAAACATTCGGTCGGCCAGGAGCCCATCCTGGACGCCCGCACCCTCGGTGTGCCCAAGATGCTGATCCTTGGCCTCCAGCACCTGTTCGCCATGTTCGGCGCAACTGTTCTGGTTCCCCTGCTGGTTCAGAACTACGGCCTGCCCCTCAGCATTCAGACCACCCTGTTCTTTGCCGGTGTCGGCACTCTGTTCTTCCACCTGTGCAGCAAGATGAGAGTTCCTGCCTTCCTGGGCTCTTCCTTCGCTTTCCTGGGCGGCTTCGCTGCCATGGGCGCTATGGACAGCGGTATGTATGCCGCTATGGAGCCTTCGGTCAAGCTGCAGTATGCCTGCGGCGGTATTCTGGTTGCCGGTCTGCTCTACATCGTCCTGGCTGCCATCATTAAGGCGGTCGGCGTATATCGCGTCATGCACTTCCTGCCCCCGGTTGTCACAGGCCCCATCATCATTCTGATCGGCCTCAACCTGGCACCTACCGCTGTTTCCAACGCATCTTCCTGCTGGTGGCTGGCGCTGATCTCCATTGCCGTCATCATCATCGCCAACATCTGGGGCAAGGGTATGATCAAGATCGTTCCCATCCTGCTGGGTGTTGTTGTTCCCTATGTTGTTGCGCTGATTGGCAACATCATGGGCATGTCCCTCATCGACTTCTCCGGCCTGGATATCGTCGGCCTCTTTGGCGGCGAGACGCCTCTGCTGGGCTTCCAGCCCTTCGTCACCGACCTGGGCGGCAGCATTGCCAAGTTTGACATCTCGGCCATCCTGGTCATGGCCCCCATCGCCATCGCAGCTATGATGGAACACATCGGCGATATGTCGGCCATCTCGGCAACCGTCGGTGAAAACTTCATCGAAAATCCCGGTCTGCACCGTACGCTGATCGGCGACGGTATCGCTACCTCCCTGTCGGCTATGTTCGGCGGCCCTGCCAACACCACCTACGGTGAGAACACCGGCGTTCTGGTTCTGAGCAAGGTCTATGACCCCAAGGTCGTCCGTCTGGCAGCTGTCTATGCCATCATTCTGTCCTTCAGCCCCGCCTTTGCCTATATCGTCAACACCATCCCTGCAGCCATCATCGGCGGCGTCAGCTTCATCCTCTACGGTATGATCTCTGCCATCGGTGTTCGTAACGTCGTTGAAAACCGCGTTGACTTCACCAACAGCCGCAACCTGATCATTGCCGCTGTCATCATGGTCTGCGGTCTGGGCTTCACCGATGGTCTGACCTTCCAGCTGCTGGGTGCCAGCGTCACACTGACCTCTCTGGCCATCGCTGCTGTTGCAGGTATCCTCCTCAACGCCATCCTGCCCGGCAACGACTATAAGGTCGGCCAGTCGGCTGCCGATGACGTTGCCAACCTCGGCCGTTATTAATCCGTTTTCCCCCATCTTCGGATGGGGGATTTTCTTTTCTTGCGATTTATTTACCTCGGTGCTATACTGTGAATAGAATAAATATTCTGCGTTTTTTCAAGTTAACAAAAGGAGAGAACATCATGGATAATCAGAATAAGAAAAAGATCCGTCTGGTCGCCACCGGCGGCACCATTGCTTCCCAGGCACGCAGCCGTGTTTCCACCGAAGGCTATCAGGCTTCGGTCATCTCGGTCGAAGATCTGATCGCCGAGCTGCCCGAGCTGAACGACATCGTTGAAATGTCTGCCGAGCAGATCTTCCTCAAGCCCTCTTCGGCCATCACCGATGAAGACCTGTTCCACCTGTCGGCCCGTGTCAATGAGCTGCTGGCTTCCGATGAGTGCGACGGTATCGTCATCACCCACGGCACCGATACCATGGAAGAGACCGCCTTCTTCCTCAACCTGACCGTCAACAGCCCCAAGCCCGTTGTCATCACTGGTGCCATGCGTCCTGCCCACGTCATCTCCACCGACGGTCTGCTCAACCTCTATAATGCCGTCTGCTGCGCCGCTTCCGACGCTTCCCACGGCATGGGCGTTGTCATCTCGATGAACGACCTCATCCTGTCGGCTCGTGATGCCGTCAAGTTCTCTTCCTTCAAGACCGATGCCTTCCAGGCACCTCTCTACGGCGTTCTGGGTACCGTCCGCAATGCCAACGTCACCTACTGCTACAAGCCCCTCATGCGCCACACCACAAACTCTGAGTTTGCAGGCGCACAGTACGGCAAGATGCCCCGTGTAGACGTTCTCTATATGCTCCAGGGCATCGACGATATGCTCTTCAAGGCTGCCTGTGAGGCCGGCTGCAAGGGTATCGTTTCGGCCGGTTCGGGCAACGGCGGCGTCATCGGTGCCATCGGCAAGGCGTACAGAGATGAAACCGAGGCCGGTAAGGACGAACTTCCCGTTCTGATCCGCAGCACACGTGTTGCCACCGGCGGCGTTTCCGATGCTTACCGCATGGGCAACCCCAAAATCATTCCTTCCCATGACCTCAACCCCCACAAGGCTGCCATCCTGCTGCGTTTCGCGCTGGCTAAGACCAACGATCCCGCGGAGATTAAGAGAATCTTTGAGCAGTACTAAAACCTCTGGGTGCGAAAACGCTTCGCTGGTTTTCGCATCCCAAAATAGATTCTGATCTGCGGATCAGTTTCGCGGATTTTCTGCGGAAAATCTCGCGGATTATGGTGTTTTTGCCCGGCGCATGTCCGGGCAAAAACAAAGTTATGAAAGGATACGGTTATTTTTATGCCTAACAAACCTGTAGAACTCTATCCCGAATTTTATAACGATGTTTTCGGCCCCATCATGGCTCCCGGCTCCAGCTCCCACATGGCGGCCCCCTGCCGTGCAGGCTATATGTGCCACTCCCTGCTGGGCGGCGACGAGATCGCCGAAATCGTTGTCGAAATGGACAATGACGGCTCCTTCAAGGGTACTTTCGGCACCATGAACGAAGACCTGGGCATGCTCAACGGCGCTCTGGGTCACATGCCCGACTATGCCGACTTCTTCGGTGTCAAACCCTGGCTCAAGGCCAACGGCATCCCCTACCGCTTCGACTTCTGCACCATGAAGGAAAGCGAACACATCAACTCCCTCAAGTTTATCCTGACCGGCAAGTCGGGCAAGAAAGCTACTCTGGTTGCCAACTCCATCGGCGGCGGCATGATCGAGACCGTCTGGGTCAACGGCTATGCCTTTGTCGGTAAGGGCGATACTTACGTCCTCTGTGTCTTTGACAAGGACGAGACCCTTGACCACGCAGCCATCACAGCCAAGGTCGAAGCTGCCATGCCTGTCATGGAGACCGGCATCGGCAAGGGCCAGCAGGGCGGCGTCATGCACTGGCTCAAGATCAATACTCCTCTGAACGAAGAGGCCAAGGCAGCCCTTGAAGGCCTGGACTATGCTGTCCTCAGCCCCGTCCTGCCTGTTCCCACAACCACAGCCAAGAAGCCCCAGCTCTTTACCGATATGGTCGAGTGGCGCCGTCTGGCAGCCGAACAGGGCAAGAGCCTGGCCGATGTTGCCATCGATTACGAAATGGCTGCTTCGGGCTGGAGCCGTGAAGAGGTCGTTGCCTATATGCGTGACAAAGTCATGCCCAACATGTACCGCCGCACCCACGCTCTCTACGAAGAAGATGTAGAACCCCTGTGCACACCTTTCACCGAGCTGCACTATAAGGTATGGGAAAAGGGCAGCAAGAATCTGCCCCTCAACCTGGGTGTTATCGGCAAGTCGATCAAGTATGTCATGGCCGGTCAGCCTCCCGTTCCCGGCGTTCTCAATGTTCCCGGCCCCATGGGCACCGGCGGCGGCTTCCTCTATGGCGTTCTGTCGGCCATCGAAGAGGAACTGGGCCTCGATCCCGAAGTTACCCTCCGCGGTCTCTTTGTTGCCGCAGGTGTCGGTGCCATCTGTTATACCCGTACCGGCCCCACAGGCGAAGTCATCGGCTGTACCGGTGAGTGCGGCGTCTGCGCCGCTATGGCGGCCGCTGCCGTCACCGAGATGCTGGGCGGCACCCACGAGCAGGTCGAAGCTGCTGCCTCTATGGCTCTGCAGGCTTCGGTCGGCTGGCCCTGCGACCCCATCCCCGGCGGCAAGGATATGCCCTGCATGGCTCGTGTCCTCTTTGTAGCCACCATGTCGATCGTCTACTCCCAGTGGGCGATGGCAGGCCAGGATCCCGTCCTGCCCTTCCACGAAGTCGTCGACGTTGCCGATACCATCGGCCGCGGCATGTCGGGCGATCTGCTCTGCACCGCTCGCGGCGGCCACTGTGCCGCACCTACCGCTAAGGCCAAGGCCTGCGCATTCCGTCAGTGGCACGCAACACAGAGATAGGGCCATAGGCCAATGAAATGAAGGCTTCCCTGTGTAATGGAAGCTGGCATCCGAAGGATGACTGATGAGTTGTCTATCCTTTCATGCCCGCAGGGCATACCTTGTCTTTCTAAAAGGAATAATTAAATAAACAACTCATCCACCACTATCGTGGTCCCCCCGCCCTTACCAAGGGCGGGCAAAA
>JAFYOK010000290.1 GCA_017560175.1 Clostridia bacterium
GATGGCCTTGGGAACTGCAACGCCGAAGTAGGGATCGACCTCGAACTCGCCCTTCTCCAGCTCACCCTTGAGGGCAGCAGAGACCATTGCGCGAGTATACTTCAGGCTGATGCGCTTGCCTGTGCCGTTCCAGCCGGTGTTGACCAGGTAGACGTTGGCACCTGTCTTTTCGACCTTCTCAGCCAGCATAGCGGCATAAGCCGAAGGATCGAGGGGCAGGAAGGGTTCGCCGAAGCAGGTGGAGAAGGTGGGAACAGGAGATGTAACGCCGATCTCTGTGCCGGCCAGCTTGGATGTGAAGCCGGAAACGAAGTAGTACATAGCCTGATTCTTATCCAGCTTGGAGATGGGAGGCAGAACGCCGAATGCATCAGCAGTCAGGAAGATGACGGTCTTGGGTGTGCCGCCAACGCCTTCCAGCTTGGCGTTATTGATGTAGTGGATGGGGTAGCCAACACGGGAGTTCTCAGCCAGCGAAGCATCGTCGAAGTCGAACTCACGGGTTTCGGGATCCATAACGACGTTCTCGACCAGAGAGCCGAACTTGATGGCGTTATAGATATCGGGCTCCTTCTCGGCCGACAGGTTGATGCACTTGGCATAGCAGCCGCCCTCGAAGTTAAAGACCGAGTCATCGGTCCAGCCGTGCTCGTCGTCACCGATCAGCTGACGCTCGGGATCAGCCGACAGTGTGGTCTTACCTGTACCGGACAGACCGAAGAAGACAGCCGAAACGCCGTCTGCACCGATGTTGGCCGAACAGTGCATGGGGAATACGCCCATCTTGGGCATGACATAGTTCATGACCGAGAAGACCGACTTCTTGATCTCACCGGCATATTGTGTGCCGCAGATCAGAACGATCTTTTCTTCATAGTTGACCAGAATCGCCGCCTCACTGCGTGTGCCGTCGATCTCGGGGACACACTTGAAGCCGGGAACGGCGATGATGGTGTAGTCGGGAGCAAAGTTCTCCAGCTGTTCCTCTGTGGGACGGATGAGCAGCTGATGGATAAACATGTTCTGGGAAGCCAGCTCGTTGACAATACGGAAAGCCTGTGTATAGCGCTTGTCGGCACCGGCGAAACCATCGAAGATAAAGATCTCACGGTTCTGCAGATAAGCAACAGCCTTGCTATAGATAGCGTCGAAACGCTCCTTGGTGATGGGGCGATTGACGCTGCCCCATGCGATCTCGTCATGGACAGCAGGTGTATCGACAATAAACTTGTCGTTGGCGCTGCGGCCGGTATACTTGCCGGTCTTGACGACCAGAGCACCGGTGTTGCTCAGTGTACCCTCGCCGCGGGACAGCGCATGCTCGGTCAGCTGAGAAGGCTTGAGGTTACGGTAGACAGCTTTGGCATTGACAATGCCCAGTTTTTCGATTCCATAGGTGTTCATATCTATATACCCCCTGAAAAATAATCGATAAAAATTATAAAATCGCACCTATAAAATACAGGTGCGTTTATTTATAAAATCGATTATACCACGCTTTAAAAAATAAGCAAGACTTTTATGCATATTGTTTGCATTAAGATTTCAGTTTCTTTTCATTTTTGATATTTTTCACAAAAAGAAACACCATTCTTTAGGAATGGTGCTTCTGTTCAAATCAGAATTGCTGCTTGATCCACTGCAGAACCTCAAAAATATGATGCTCATCCAGAACCTTACCCGCCAGAACCAGAAGGGCTGTGATGGTGCCCGGAATCAGAAAAGAAAGGGCAAGCGTTTTCCAATCGTTGATATCCTCGATATCAAATGCATATAACGAGCCCAGGGTCAGAAAAATGGTGGTCAGGCCTGCAAACCATGCAAAGAAATAACAGACATATCCCAGAGGAATAAACATGCCGAGAATACCGATCAGCAATGCCAAAAGCGGCGGACAGAGGCAAATACAAAGAATAATGATCATATCGATCTCACTCCCTTTTTATCTATATTACCCTTATTGTAACGCCAAAAAGTGACGCTGTCTATAAAAAAGCCGCTCCGATCGGAGCGGCTTTTTTATAGACAGCGTCACTTTTTGGCGTTACAATAAGGGTAATATAGA
>JAFYOK010000291.1 GCA_017560175.1 Clostridia bacterium
CAATAAAGTCTTGACAGAAAGAGCGCAGTTTTGTATAATACCGTTTTGTATTAGGCATAGCCTCGATCCACGTTTGTCAGGGAAAACTCCGGCAGACGTGTTTTTTTATGTTCGATCGGGGAAAAGGAAAGGAAAAAGAAAATGGAAAACAGTAAAAAATGGCTGCGATCGGCACTGGCTGTAGCGGCGGGCAATGCACTGTATGCGCTGACCGTCAAGCTCTTCCTGCTGCCCTCCGGCCTGGTCACCGGCGGTACGACAGGTATTGCGCTGACCGTCAATCATCTGACCGGCATGTCGGTTTCGTCGTTTGTTCTGCTCTTCAATGTGGTCATGCTGTTGATCGGTCTGACTGTATTAGGCAAGGGTTTTGCCGTTACCACATTGGCCAGCACATTCCTGTATCCCGCAGCGCTGGAGATCTTCGACCGTCTGCTGGGCGATCTGGTGCTGACAGAAGATCTTCTGCTTTGCACGGCTTTCACCGGCCTGGGCATCGGTCTGGCCCTGGGTATCGTCATCCGCTCGGGCGCGTCCACCGGCGGCATGGATATTCCTCCGCTGGTCCTGCAGAAGACCATGCGCATTCCCGTTTCGGTCAGTATGTATGTCTTTGACGTTGCCATTCTGCTGATGCAGGCCCTCTTCCGTCCTGCTGAGAATATCCTTTATGGCGTACTGCTGGTCATGGTCTATACCATCGTCCTCGACAAGGTACTGCTGATGGGCACATCCAAGATCGAGGTCAAGGTCATCAGCCCCAGAGCACGCGAGATCAGCGATGCAATTTTGAGCGAGGTCGATCGCGGTGTCACCCTGCTCAATGGTGAGAGCGGCTATCTGCGCAATGAAACACAGGTCATTCTGACTGTTATTTCCAACCGTGAGCTGCATAAGCTGGAAAAGGTCGTCCATGCTGTCGATCCCGAATGCTTTATGGTGGTCAGCCGTATCAGTGAGGTCCGCGGCCGCGGCTTCTCTCTGCAGAAAAAATATCAGTAAACATAAGCCATGGTGCAGCAATGCGCCATGGCTTTCTTTTTGTTCTGCAAGAAAAATGTCTTTTGAGAGCATGGGGTTTGTGTTATAATCTGAATAAAATCAAATCATTCCGAGGTGCATCATGCTCAATCGTTACTTAGATAAACGACACCGAACCATGCTGATCGTCATCTTCTCGCTGGCCTGGCCCACCATGCTGGAACAGCTGATGCAGACGGCGGTACAGTATATCGATACCGCCATGGTCGGTTCTATCGGCACACATGCCACGGCAGCAGTCGGTGCGACAACGACGGTCAACTGGCTGCTGAGCAGTACCATATCGGCGCTGGGCGTCGGCTTCCTCTCTTTTCTGGCGCAGGCTTACGGTGCAGGGGACAGGGAACGTGCGTCCCGTGCGGCCACACAGGCGGTACTGGCAACTGTGCTGTCGGGTGTCCTGTTCACCATTCTGCCTCTCAGCCTCAGCAAGCAGGTGCCGGTATGGATGCAGGTCGACCCGGCCATTCAGGAAACAGCATCCCGCTATTTCTTCATTCTCTATACCCCTATGCTCTTCCGTGCGGCCACCATCATTCTGGGTACAGCCCTTCGTGCCGTCGGCGATACCAAAACCCCCATGCGTGTCGGTATGATCGTCAATGCGGTCAATATCGTTCTCAACTTCCTCTTTATCTATCCCACTCGTCAGATCGGCGGCATGACCATTCCCGGCATGGGCTGGGGTGTTCTGGGTGCCGGTGCTGCCAGCGCCGTTGCTTTTGCCAGCGGCGGTATTCTGACCACCATCGTCTTCTGGAAGCATCCCCTTATTTCTCCCCGAGGCCGCAGCTTCCGTCCCGATCCCGAGATCCTGCGCCCCTGTCTCAAGGTGGCCCTGCCCAATATGCTCCAGCGTTTTGGCACTTCTCTGGGTTATGTCGCTTTCGCATCTATGATCAATGCGTTGGGCGAGATCTCTACTGCTGCCCATACCATTGCCAATACCGTCGAATCGGCCTTCTATATTCCCGGCTACGGTATGCAGACGGCGGCGGCAACGCTGGCAGGTAATGCGCTGGGTG
>JAFYOK010000292.1 GCA_017560175.1 Clostridia bacterium
CCCAATGATACCTGCACACGCGGCCAGATCGTCACCTTCCTCTGGCGCTACATGGAATCCAAATAGCATAGAAAAAGCCCTTGCGGAGTATGATCCGCCCCTGTCAAGATTGACAGGAAAATAAATAAAATATAGTGCTGTTTTGCTCGCCGTTTCCTGCTTTGGGAACGGCGAGCTTTGTTATACAGCGAATTTGGTGTTGTACTTTTGGATACGCTTGTTTTCGGGAATGGGGTACAGCATAAGTATGATCTTTTATACAAAAACAAGGCACAAACCCTTCATGGTTCGTGCCTTGCATAATCTTTTTATACTCTTGTATCAAACAGGATGCTGATGGATGTACCCCTGTTCGGCTGGCTTTCAATGGTAAGCTTTCCGTGGTGGTACTGAACAGCATGCTTGACGATAGACAGGCCGAGGCCTGTACCGCCCGACTGCTTGGAATGGCTCTTATCGACACGATAGAAGCGCTCAAAAATCTTATCCTGGTGTTCCGGCGCGACGCCAATACCGTTATCACAGACAGTCAGCTGTACAGCATTCACATGTTCGGTGATGGCAATCTGAACCCGTCCGCCCGGTTTGTTATACTTAATGCCGTTGTCACAGAGATTGTAGATGATCTCATAAAGCAGGCGGCGTACACCATGAATGACGCCGTCGTCACCGATGATATCGACCGATACATCCTGAAGTTTGGCAGCATCGGAAAGTGTTTCGCAAACTTCTTCGGCCAGAACACGGAGAGACACATCCTCACGGGGCATTTCAGCGCCCTCATCCAGCTGAGAAAGACGGATGATATCATCGATCAGATGGAGCAGACGGGAAGCCTCCTTGCGGATACGGCTGACAAAGCGAGGGGCATCCTCTCCTTTGACGATGCCATTTTCCATCAGTTCTGCTGCACCGATAATGGACTGCAGCGGTGTCTTCAGCTCATGAGAAACATTGGCGGTGAACTCTCTGCGATGCTTTTCAGCATGGATCTGTTCGGTGATGTCGAAGGCCAGCAGAACCAGACCATGAACACCATTCGAGGATTCGATGCGGCTCAGATCAAACTGATATTCTCTGCCATTTCGGTTGGAATGGAAGTAGGCATGACCATGACTCTGTGTTTCCAGAATGGCAGTACGCAGTTCGGGTTGACGGTCGATGGTCAGAAAATCCTTACCGATACACTGATTATTATGTACATCGAAGATGGTCATAGCGGCAGGATTGATGCTGACGATACGGCCGGTATTGTCCAACAGGACAAGGGCTTCCTTCATATTATCTGTGATCTGTGCAAATTCCTGCTGTTTACGGCGAAGCGCCTCCATCTGCGAACGAATCTCTCTGTGCTGCGCGTGGATGCGATGAAGCAAGGGCGAGAGTTCCTCATAAGCATCATTGGCCATAGGATTTTCCAGATCAAGCTTATTGAGAGGTTCAACAACCTTTGCTGCCATACGATGTGCCAGCCAGGCCGACAGACAGATGGCAATGACCAGCACGACAGCGATCGGCTGCATCATACCGATGACCAGTACCAGTGCTGTGGCTCGGCTGACCGAAATGCGGAGTACACTGCCATCGGACAGACGAGTGGCTTCGTAGATCGTTTGCTCGGTCAATGTTGCCGACTTACGGGTGCTGCTGCCGGTGCCGCTCATAAGTGCCTCGCGGATCTCTTCGCGGCTGCTGTGATTTTCCATCGATGATGCATCGGCATGGCTGTCGAAAAGAACCGTGCCGTCAGCGGCTACCCAGGTCAGGCGATAGCGATCAGAGTTCAGGCTGCCCAGATAGTCTTCGCCCAGCTGTTCGGCAGCATCTGCGGCAAGACTCAGCTCATCCCGCAGCTGTGTTTCCTGTACGCTTCCGAAATAAGAATAAAGAAAACCTGTGATGATGGACATGCTGGCAAACAGGACGGCAATGGCCACCAACAGGATGGATCTGAAGATTTTATTCGTCATGGCCGACCTCCATACGATAACCTACATTACGGACAGTTTCGATGTATTTTCCGTAACTTCCCAACTTATGACGCAAGGTGCGGATATGGGCATCCAGTGTACGGGAATCTCCCATATAATCCAGTTTCCACACCTGTGAAAAGAGCTGTTCGCGGGTATAGACCATACCGGGATGGGAAAGGAAGAGACGTAGCAGTTCAAACTCCTTAAAAGTCAGCTGGACGCGTTCTCCATCGATCGAGACGGTGTGTTCATCAATGTTGATGATCAGACCGCCTACCTTGATCAGCTTGGAGACCTGCTGCGGGCCGGTACGGCGCAGGACAGCCTTTACACGAGAGATCATTTCCATCATGCTGAACGGTTTGACGATATAATCGTCAGCACCCAGATCGAGGCCATGAATACGATCGTATTCCTGACCTTTGGCTGTGGCCATGATGACCGGGATTTCGGAGAAATCGGTATTCTCCTTCATTTTGCGCAAAAGTTCGATGCCATCCATGCCGGGAAGCATGACATCCAGCAGAACCAGCTCAGGTTTTTCGCTCTGCAGTGCCTCCCAGAAAGAAGGGCCATCGGTGAAACCACGGGTTTTAAATCCGGCAGAGTTCAGGGCATACAGCTCAATATCGCGAATACCGCTGTCGTCTTCAACACACCAGATCATGATTATCCCTCCTTATGCATACCTGTAACGGAATAAATGACCCATTCGGCAATGTTGGTGGCATGGTCGCCGATACGCTCAAAATACTTGGCGATCATCAGCAGGTCGAGGCCAAACTGGCCATCGGCAGGATTCTGTGCAATGAGAGCAATAATGCCTTCTTTGATTCGGGAAAAATAGTCATCAACAAGGTCATCACGTGTAATGACCGATTCAGCCAGTGCTACATCCTTCTTGACAAAGGCATCAACGCTGGAGGTGACCATACGAACGGTCTCGCGTGCCATTTCACCAATCAGTTCAACTCCGTCCATGGTATGGCCATTGAGGAATGTGACGATCTCGGCGATATCTTCTGCCTGATCGCCGATGCGTTCCATATCTGTAATCATCTTGAGGGCAGCAGAGATCTGGCGCAGATCGCGGGCTACAGGCTGCTGATGGAGCAGCAGCTTCATGCAGCGGCTTTCGATCTCACGTTCCATCTGGTCAATGACGCTGCTGTTGCGGCGAACCTTGGCAGCCAACGCCGGGTCTCCGTCGATGAGCGCTTTGGCTGCGGTGGCAATGGCCTCTTCACACATCGCACCCATTTCAATCATTTCACGGTTAAGCTCAAAGAGCTGTTCATCAAATCTGTTTCTCATATTCTTCTCCTTTTATCCGAATCGGCCGGTGATGTAGTCTTCGGTGCGCTTGTCTCTGGGCTGAGAGAAGATGTCGTCGGTAGCACCGAACTCGACCAGCTCACCCAGCAGGAAGAAAGCCGTATAGTCGGAAACACGAACAGCCTGCTGCATATTGTGGGTGACCATGACAATGGTGTATTTATCCTTCAGTTCCAGGACCAGTTCCTCAATACGAGAGGTGGAGATAGGGTCGAGGGCCGATGTGGGCTCATCCATCAGCAGGATCTTGGGCTGTACAGCCAGCGCTCTTGCGATGCAAAGGCGCTGCTGCTGTCCGCCCGACATACCGAGTGCGTTCTTCTTGAGGCGATCCTTGACTTCATCCCAGATCGCAGCACCGCG
>JAFYOK010000293.1 GCA_017560175.1 Clostridia bacterium
AACAGCCCTGCGGTATATCCGCAGGGCTGCGTTCTCTTTTATGCCTGTCGATCAGACTTTAGATCTGGGGCTGGGGAATGGGAATCTCCTTGGGGATGGGGCACTTGTACTCGCGGCCCTTCATAGCCTCTGCGAACTCGGCCTTAGCAGCCTCGACCAGAGCAGGATCCTCATAGAACTTTGTAGCTGCAGCAGCCAGAACCTTAGCGCCGTAGAGCATGCCCTTATGGCCGATGCTCATGCCGGAGCAGGATGTGATCTGCCAGGAATGGCCGGGAGCTGCGATGTTGTAGCAAGCGGTCATGACCTGTGCGCAGGGAACGATGTGCATGACATCGCCAACGTCTGTGGAGCCGTAGCCCTTATTGTGCTGGATCTCCATGACTTCGTTATGGATGGGCGAGCCTTCCAGACGGCCTGCAGCCTTGAATGCCTCGTACTGGGGGCTGGACAGGTTCAGCTTTGTAGCGAACTCCAGCTCTTCGTCTGTGTAGACGGGCAGCTGTGTTTCGACCATAGCATCATAAGCAGCCTTCAGGACGACCTTGTTGTTCTGGGTGTTGTAGCAGCCGCCCAGGAACTCGATCTCGAGCTCTGTCTCGGTCATGTGAGCAGCGCCCTCAGCGACCTTGACCAGACGGTTGTATGTGTCTTCGATAGCCTCACGGCTGAAGGCACGGACATAATACCAGACAGCAGCCTTATCGGGAACGATATTGGGAGCTGTGCCGGCTTCCTTGTACATATAGTGGATACGAACGTCAGATGTGACGTGCTCACGCAGGTAGTTAGCACCGACGCTCATCAGCTCAGCAGCGTCCAGAGCGGAACGACCGTTGTGGGGGTCGCCGCCGGCATGGGCTGTACGGCCCTTGAAGTGGAAGACTGCACTGTTCAGACCGGTCATAACGCCGTCTGTCAGTGTGTTTGTTGTGCTGCCGTGCCAGGAGAATGCAATATCCAGATCACGGAAAGCACCTTCGCGTGCCATGAAAGACTTACCTGTCAGAACTTCTTCACCGGGGCAGCCGTAGAAGACGACTGTGCCGGGCAGGCCCTTAGCTTCCAGCTCGGCCTTCATGCCGATAACTGCGCCCAGAGATGTAATGCCCAGCAGGTTGTGTGCGCAACCCTGGCCTGCGCCGCCGGGAACGACAGGATCCTTCTCGGTTGCGACCTTCTGGCTCATACCGGGCAGAGCGTCATACTCACCCAGGATACCGATGACGGGCTTACCGGAGCCCCATGTAGCCTTGATGGATGTGGGCATGCCGTACAGGCCTGTCTCGACCTCAAAGCCATACTCCTTCAGAGCTTCAGCGATCCACTCGCAGGCCTTGACTTCGTTGTAAGCGGTTTCGGGATATTCCCAGATCTTATCGGACAGAGCAGTCAGCTTTGCAGCTTCCTGGTCGATCATGTTATATGCTGCTGTATAGTTCATAAAGATTACTTCCTTTCTGTTGTTATGCACATACTGTACATAACCCTTTGTGTGTCACTTGTTTCCAATTCGTTTAAGGCCGGGAGCAATAGCTGCTCCCTTGTTAAAAGGATTAAAAAGCCTTCGGCCCGGTCCCCCGGACCGAAGGCTAAGGATTATTTGATTTTATAGGAGAGGTAATTTCATACGGCCAAATGGCCGCCCTCATCCGTCACCATTCGGTGACACCTTCCCCGCAGGGGAAGGCTATTTAATGTGCGAAGCACTCCGCAATGTTTGCGAAGCAAACGCTTCACGCGTCGTCAGACGCACTTCACGGCGCAGCTGCTTCATGTGGCCAAAGGCCACGCTTCATTGTTTAAGGCTATGCCTTAAACCTTGGGCTGGGGGATGGGCAGTTCAGGAGTGACGGGGCGTTCCCCATAAAATCTTCGATTTTGTGGGGGCCCCTTTAACCAATCTGATAGATTTGCGGTAAATGAATTACCGCAAATCGACGCCGCACTTGCGGCGAGGCCCTACGGGCCGTGCCCCATCACACCAAACTCATGCTCTATTCAAGCAAATAATTTTAAATTAAACCTTGGGCTGGGGGATGGGCAGCTCAGGAGTGATGGGGCACTTGTA
>JAFYOK010000294.1 GCA_017560175.1 Clostridia bacterium
ATGGGTATGGATATCGGCCATCATGGGCAGGAGCAGAAGTCCTGTGCAATCGGTGACTTCCTCGCCCTCCAGATGCGGGGCAACTGCCGTAATGATGCCATTTTCCACTTCCACATCCAGCTGCTCAATGGTCCCGTTACGGTAGACCATACCGCCGCGATAGATCATGCGCGATTCACCGCCTCCATGGCCAATGCAGCTGCGCCCAGCAGACCGGCCTGATTGCCTGTTTCGGCACCGACGATTTCCACCGAACTATAGGAATCGAGGATATGGTCGGGCAGCGCCTTGCGGATCAGCTGAATCATGCCGTCATCGCTCATCAGGCCGCCGCCCAGAATGACTCGAGGCGGGTCAAAGGTATGTACAACGCCCATCAGACCGACGCAGACCTCATGGGCCCATGTCTGAACGACCTCCAACAGCGCCGGGTCACTGTCCAGATGGGCAACGATGGCGCGGCCGCTGTCGTAAGCGGCATTGATTTTCTTGGCTTCATTGACCAGCGCTGTGACCGATGCATATTCCGAATAACAGCCGCGCTTGCCGCAGGGGCAGGGCTTGCCGAATGCATGGGTAGCCACATGGCCGATCTCACCGGCCATATTGCGGCTGCCGCGATAGAGGCCGCCGTTGAGATAGAGCGCACCGCCGATGGAAGTGCCGTAGGTCAGGCAGACAAAGTCGCTGCATCCGCGGCCCGCGCCAAACATGGCCTCGCCCATGGCAGCCGCGTTAACATCATTCTCGACAACAACAGGCACGCCCACCACGCTGCCGATCTCCTCGGCCAGCGGTTCGTTGTCATGATAACCCAGAGCGGCGCTGCTGAAAATGACAACGCCATTCTTATAATCGACCAGACCTGCCGTACAGATACCCACGGCTGCATAGTCGTTGTAGCCCTTTGCTGCTTCCAGGATACCCTCTGCAATGACCGGCGGTGTGGCCAGTTCTCTGAAATCTTCTATTGTACCGTCTGCGTGAACCAGTGCCGATTTGATGGCTGTTCCGCCGACGTCGATGGCTAAAACCTTCATATTCCCTTAACCTCCCGAACCAGCTTGCGCAGGCTCTCTTCGTTAGTGCGTCCATAGCCCGGCTGGGGCGGCACGCCCGGTGTGAAGGAAACCACATTGGAGAATCCTTCACTGGGGTCGAGCAGACGAAGCTGTCCGCCCGATGTATGGATCTGGCTGCATCCTGTGCGGCAGCAGAGATCGACGGCATTGTCCAGACGGATGCCGCTGCCCGGCAGGATCTCAATGGCGCCGGCCGCAAATCGCACCATTTCAGCCAAAGTATCCACAGCCTGTGGAGCAGTTGCGGCAAAACCCGAAGTCAGTACGCGCGTGACACCCAGATCGATCAGCTGAGAAAGGCTGCGCTTCCAATCGGCCTCGATCAGATCGAAGGCGCGATGAAAGACGGTCTCTCTGCCCTCGGCCAGTTCCACCAGACGGCGGGTCAGATCGATATCGATGCGGCGGTCGGGGGTCAGTCCACCGAAGACGATGCCATCGGCACCGGCGGCGATCATACTCTGAGCATCCAGCAAACAGACGGCCTTTTCGCTCTCGCTGTAGCAGAAGCCGCCTTCACGGGGGCGAACCATGGCAATGACAGGAATACCGGCCTTTTTACTCTCGATGACCGTGCCCACCGAAGGGGTCAGGCCGCCGAAATACAGGCAGGACGAAAGCTCGGCACGGTCGGCACCGCAAGCCGCTGCAATATGAACATCCTCTGCACTGCCGCAGCAGATCTCAATGGTGATCTTTTTCTCCAAGATGCACACCTCATTCGTTCTTTATTACATTTAATTGTATCAAAATACAGTGCTGCATGCAACCATTACAGATGGCTGTTTGCCCTCGAGCAATTCAAGAACTGTTCCATCAATGGTGCGGCACACCATTTCAAAATCACGATTGACCTCAGAATTGAAAAAACGCAGAACCCATATACCGTGTTCTGCGAGATAAGTGGTTCGTTTGGTATCGTAAGCCTCTCCTGCTTCGGAGTAATGTTGTTCTCCATCAATTTCAATGACCAATTTGACCCGGTCACAATAGAAATCAGCGATATAATTGCCGATGATGAATTGGCGTTTAAACTGGACAGGGTATGTTCGCAGGTAATCATACCACAGATGGTTTTCTTCCGGTGTGGCATTTTTTCGCAAGGCTTGCGAAAAACTTTTCAGTTTTCTATTTCGCGGCAAGTGTTTATAATCCATAATTTTTATCCGCCGATCCACCTCTTCACTTAGTTTACTATCAACACCACAGAATGCAAAAAGCCCTCAAGCTCTTAGCCTTCCCTTGAGGGAAGGGGGACCACGTTAGTGGTGGATGAGTGGCTTTGCTCATCAACGGAAGGCTCTGCGTATATCCTTTATGGCCTAACGGCCGCCCTCATCAGTCACCTGCGGTGACAGCTTCCCCACAGGGGAAGCCTTCCGGTCTTCTATCTTTATTTTATCATATTGTATGACGGAAGCAAATAAAAACCCCCGTGGCCGAAGCCACGGGGGAAAGTTATAGTCCGAAGACTGAACTTATTTTGTTGTAATCTCGTTAGAGATTAGTTGAAGTGCAGAACTTCTGTCTGGAACTCTTCGCCGTTAACGTTGATAACGAAGAACAGGTCTGTAACGTTAGCAACATCAACCTTAGCTGTATATGTTGTACCGGAAACATGGTTCCATGTAGCAGCCATATCCATAGCGAACAGAGCGCCGTTAGCGTGGTAAGCGTCGATCTGGACACCAGCATCGCCAGCGCCTGTGACCTTCAGTGTAACGGATGTAGCATCCTTAGCTGCCAGAACGACATCGTTGTTAACCAGTGTGTCGTTTGTGATGTCAGCCTTCTTGTTGTGCTTAACAACCCAGATATGTGTAGCGACTTCGCCCTTATCTGTGGAGTTGTTGAAGTAAACAATTGTGTCGCCCTTGACGACCTTCTCGATCTCGACGCCGTCCTTTGTCATGTCGTAAACCTTGACGCCGTCAGCGTATGTGACGTTTGTCTCGGAAACGTTGACACCTTCAACTGTGAAGTACTTGCCGTTGGAAGCAACAGACTTAACAACTGTGGAGGACCAAGCCTTTGTCAGGACGTTGTCCATCTTGACGATCTTGGAGCCTTCCAGGTTGATCTTGTAAACGCCAACAGGCAGGTTCATTGTGATGGGAGCGTTGACACCGCCACCGACTGTGATGTCAGCGAATGTGAAGTACTTCAGTTCGCCATCCATGTAGACGGGGATGTATGTCTTGGAACCGCTCTTCTCGAACTCTGTGCCGTTGTAGTAGACATACAGGTCCTTATCGACCAGGCTGCCGTCGACAACGTACAGTGTCTCGACTGTTCTGCCCTTGTAGATAGCCAGAGCGTCAACATCGTTCTCGTCGATCTTGATGTTCTTGTAGCCCTCGAAGGACTTAACTTCCTTGGATGTGACCAGGTTCATGACGGACTCGTTGTCCAGGACCAGGTTCAGAGCGTCGTTACCGAAGACGAACTGCTGCTTGCCCTCAGCCTTAACGACATCGCCGTAAACGACTGTCTCGTTAGCCTTTGTCTTGTTCAGAGCCTTCAGAACGATCTCGCCGTTCTCTGTCATTGTGTAGCCGTAGAAGCCGTAAGCAACGACATCGTTAGCGTCTGCGGAGATTGTGTACCACTCGCCGTCAGCAGCCAGGTACTTTGTAACGCGAGCGTTACCTGTGCCTGTACGCTTTGTCTGCAGGGACAGGACTTCGTAGCCTGTGCCGTCCAGCCACATAACTTCGACCAGAGCCTTACCAGCGGAAGCCAGTGTACCAGCGCGCAGCTCGGAGTCTGTAACCAGAACGTAGCCGTCCATCTTCTCTGTTGTGGAAACGGGCTTCAGACCGATCATGTAGCCGTACTCGTCGAACATCATGACCATCTCAGCGTCGTCGTACTTAACTTCGTAAGCAGCTGCGACGTTCTGAGCCAGATGTGCGGAGTGGCTGTACTTTGTGCCATCCATCTTTGTGTATGTGGATGTAGCGCCGTGAGCGTCCAGAACGCCGTTAACTGTTTCCAGTGTAGCAACTGTCTGGATCTCGTCGTCAACGATTGTGACCAGGACATACTGATCGTCGACCAGGTCCATATCCAGCTCGACAACCTGATCAGCAACTGTAGCGTGGCCGAAGACTGTCAGTGTGACATCCTCATCCAGGATATCTTCAACCTGAGCCAGGTATGTGTCGATGCGGATCAGTGTGACGTTCATGTCAGCGTCAACATAAGCTTCGATCAGAACGCCGTTGCCGCCGATCTTTGTAGCGGAGCTCTTCTTAACCTGGAAGTTCTCCTTCTCGCCGTTGTTCCAAACTGTAGCAACAGTTGTGTTGTCCAGATCCAGATCTGTGAAGATTGTGCCGGACTTAACAGCCTCGTGGTAGACAGCAGCGGGAGCCTCGTGGTACATACCAGCGATCTTCTTAGCGCCCTTGTACCAGTTGTAGCACTCACGGCCGAAGACGTCTGTAGCATCCTTTGTGTTCAGGTCGTACAGCTTAGCGCCCAGTGTCTCATCAAAGTCAAAGCCCTTGATGGAGTTGAAGACTGTACCAGCATAGTACTCGTCAGCGTCAGCGGAGTATGTAACTTCCATGACCTTTGTCAGAGCGTTGAATGTGTACAGGAAAGCTTCTTCACGTGTGACAGCCTTAGCGAAAACAACGTTGTCCTCGTTGCCGTCGAAGATGCCCAGCTTTGTGCCCTGAGCGTTGACTGTGGAATCCCAGGACAGGCCTGTGAACTCGCCCTTTTCGCCGTAGCCAACAGCGCACAGCAGCATCTTAGCGAACTGAGAAGCTGTGACGTTGGACTCGGGAGCGAATGTGCCATCGCCCATACCGCCAACGATACCCTGATCTGCGCAGTACTCAACGTAGCCAGCAGCCCAGTGGTAAGCGGGGACGTCAACGAAGGGAGCGACGTCTGCCTGCAGAGCGTCAGCAGCCTTCTGGCCCAGCATTGTGTAAGCAATCAGCTTAGCAGCCTGAGCACGTGTCAGGTTGCCTGTGGGGTTCAGAGCGCCGTCGGAACCAGCGACGATGCCCAGTTCGGTCAGAACGTCAACAGCTTCAACATATGTCAGCTCGTTAACGTCAGTGTAATCTTCATAACCGGCGAAAGCTGTCAGGGACAGAGCCATGATCATAGCCAGCATGAATGCAAGATTACGCTTGAGAATTCTCATGTTTGTTTCCTCCTTATAAGATTTTGTCGCCTCACCATACATGAAAAATGAGGACTTATTTATGCTTAGAGGCGCGTACGTTGCCTCCAAACACCGAACCTTGTCATCAAAAGACATTTTTCGTAAAGGGGATACTTTGCGAATCCTTTTGATCACGCAACCATATTAACATACCCCTCCCTGAGTGTCAAAGGTTTGGGACACATTGTAACATAACTGAAACATTACAGAAACATTGTTACAAAGAGAGGTTTCTGCAGGGCAATATACAGGTTTATATATAAGGTGTATTTCCGGCTGCTGAAACCGCAAAAAAACGCCGCCCCGTCGGGCAGCGTTTCCTTTATCTTATTCTTCTTCAAACAGGGCATCCAGCAGGGCTTCCACATTCTCATCGGAATATTCGATTTCTGCCGAATACTGCCGCGTGACATCGAGTAAATCATCGATGCTCACCGCCCCATGCAGCACAGCATGGGTATGGCAGAGGGCGTGGATCATGCGGTAGCTCAATACGGCAAAGGCTGCGCGGCCTTCATAGTCGCCATCCTCCAGCGCACCGGGCAGGTGGCGATAAAGGAAATAGACCAACAGCTGCTCGAAGGCGATCTCCCACGCCTCACCTTCGGGGAAAGGTACAGCGGTCAGGTCGGCCTGCTGCAGTTCTGTCAGACGGTCGGTCCAGCTTTCTTCCAGGCGCTCCAACTCCATATAGATATCGGCCCACTCGGCAAAGCTGCGGTCGGGCAAGGGCAGCTGGGCTTCTTCCAGAATGGCCTCGGCGCGTTCTTCCACGCTGCGGCTGCGATCCTGGGCAATATCGGTGAGGACGGCTCTCCAATCGAGCAGAGAAGCGTCTGCCGCGGGCAAAGTCTCCACTTCCCCATCATCCTCCAGCGTGACCAAAGTGGTCTTAGAGGGTCGTTTTAAGATCAATGCGGCTGCCGCCTCGCAGCAGAGCCCCAGACCGATCTCGGTGCGGCCTTCAAAGAAGCTGCGGTATCGGGGATGGTCGCTGCAGATCTGGCAGAGGCAGTCTTCGCCAAGGCCGATGATCAGATCGCATAATCCTTCTTTATTAAGGAAGGGGCAGCGCTCGTGTTCGCCCAATATAAAATGAGGCGGTTCTGCCGTGCGGTCGATGCCCTTCTGCAAACGCTCGCCCAATGGGCCTGTAACGGCATCATAACGAGCCAGCGACTCGGTATCGACGTCGATTTCCCAACCGATGCAGCAGCTGTGTTTGCAATCGCCGGCAATGCAGCGAAATTCTCTATAGTAATCCGGTGCGATCAGTTTCATAAATAAACCCCCTTACAACTATTATGATTTTACCATAGGAATCCATAAAAAACTATTGCTTTTTTGTGCAGACTTGCCTAAAATGAAAGTAGTGCAAATTATAACAGATAAGGAGAATCTGCTTTATGAAATTTGATTTTACTTCGATCATCGATCGTCACGGTAAGGATGCTATCGCTGTTGAAGCTCCCGGTAAGGGCGGCGGTTTTGCTCCTCCGGGCCCCATTGAAGGCTTTGATGTTATCCCCATGTGGGTTGCTGATATGAACTTTGCAACCGCTCCCTCCATCCCCCAGTCGATCATCGAGCGCGTACAGCATCCTGCTTACGGCTACTTTGCTCCCCGTCAGGAATATCTGGATGGTATCGTCAACTGGCACAAGACCCGCAACGGCGTCGAGTGCATGGAACATAAGCACATCGGCTACGCCAACAGCGTTCTGGGCGGCGTTGTCACAGCACTGAATGTCATGTGCTCCAAGGGTGATAAGGTTCTGGTCCACTCTCCCACATATGTCGGTTTCACAGGCTCTCTGATCAACAACGGTTATAAGATCGTTCACTCCGCTCTGGAGATCGACGAGCAGGGCGTCTACCGCATGAACTTTGAAGACATGGAAGAGAAGATCGTCAAGAACAAGATCCATTGCGCCATCATGTGCTCTCCCCACAACCCCACAGGCCGTGTCTGGGAACAGTGGGAGCTGGAGAAGGCTATGGAGCTGTATAAGAAGCACGATGTCTTCGTTATCTCCGACGAGATCTGGTCTGACCTGGTCATGCCCGGCTACAAGCACATCCCCACACAGATGGTTTCCGAAGATGCAAAGCAGCGCACCGTTGCTGTCTACGCTCCTTCCAAGACCTTCAACCTGGCCGGTCTGGTCGGTTCCTACACCGTTATCTACAACAACTGGCTGCGTGACCGCTGCAACAAGGAATCCAGCCTGAGCCACTACAACCAGATGAACGTCCTCTCTATGTACGGCTGCATCGGCGC
>JAFYOK010000295.1 GCA_017560175.1 Clostridia bacterium
GAAAGTATAAAGAAAAAGCACGGCTACAGCCGTGCTTTTGATATTTTATTCCTTTTCGTCCATATCCTTGGGTTCAATCAGCATGGTCTTGAACTCCCCACGAAATGTTCCATTTCGCAGGGACCCCCTTTGATTTTTATAGATTTCGGGCGAATAAATCGCCTCGAAATCGACGCCGCCATTCTGACCGGCGGCGAGGGGCGATCAGACTTCTTCCATATCCTTCGGTTCAATCAGCATGGTCTTGAACTCGAAATAGTTGACCATACCGGGTCTTGCGCCCGAGGGCTTCTTGACATGCTTGGCACGGGTATAGTCAACGGGAACGCGGTTGGATGCCCCGGCCTTGGAATAGAAGGCCGCCAGTGCTGCAGCCTCTTCCAGATCGGCTACCGCAGGTTCACGGTTCTCACAGACCAGAATGACATGGCTTCCGGGGATATTGCGGGCATGGAACCAGTAGTCGCCGCCCTTGGCCATACGCATGGTGACATGGTCATTCTCGCGGTTGTTCTTGCCACGCAGCAGGGTAAATCCGCCGCTCGTGACATACTTCTTGGGAATGATGACGCCGGGCTTTTCGGCCTTCTGCTTCTTGCTCTGTGCCTTTTTGACGTATCCTGCGTTCTGTACCTCCTGGGTCAGCTCTCGGATCTCCTTTTCGCCCTTGACCAGATCCAGTTCATAAAGCAGGCTTTCCAGATAGGCCAGTTCCTGCTCACCCTGGGTGATCTGTACCTGCAGCGCCTCTTCGGCATTCTTGAGGCGGGTATAACGCTTATAGAGCAGCTGTGCATTCTGCTGGGGGGACATATCGGGATCGAGGGGGATCTCGACGGTGGGCATTTCGGGGTCAAAGTAGTCGATGACCACAGCCTTGCTGTCGCCGCTCTTGATGGCATAGATATTACTGTTGATGAGGTCGGCCTTCTTCTTAAGATCTTCGCGCTTCTGTGCCGCCAGCAGTTCCTGGTGCTGCTTACCCAGCTTGCGCTCCAGACGGCTGCGGTTGTTCTCCAGTGTGCGACGCAGGGCCGAAGAGAGGTTCTTCTTGAGGTCAGCTTCTCTACGAGTGCTGTAAAAGTCATCCATCAGGCGGGAGAAGCTCTCGCAGAGGATGCTTTCGCCATCGATATGACGGGTCATCTCCATGCAGGAGAGGTCAAAATCCTCGCCCTTGCGGCGGATGAGATAGGGCTTGCCGCTGCCCTGTGTCAGCTCGGTCAGCGCATGAGCCAACGCTTTGGCATCCATGCCGCGATGGAGCAGTTCTGCGGCGATCTGAGGCGATACGCCATCCAGACGATCCATGATATCATCGGCTTCCCGGACACCTTCCAGCAGATCGGCCAAAGCCGCTTCATCCAGCCCATAGACCGAAGGCTTTTCGCTTCTTGGGGGCATACGGTACATCAGACCGGGCAATACGGCACGGTCGGACATTTCATAGTCGACCTTCTTGACGCAGCCCAGAATGATGCCCTCTTCATCGAGAAGCAGCAGATTGGTGCGCTTGCCGATCAGTTCGCAGACCAGTTTCTTTTCGGAAACACGGCCCAGTTCATCGGTGGAGGTAAATGTGACCACCAGCAGGCGCTCGCCCTCGGGCTGGGTGATCGACAGGATTTTGCCGCCCTGCATGTGCTTGCGCAGCAGCATGCAGAACATGGGCGGTGCAGGGGGATTCTCAGGACGCAGGGAGGTCAGATAAATGCCGGCATTGCTGCCGCCGCAGGAGATCATCAGGCGGACATTGCCGCTGAGACTGCGGAGGGCCAGAACGATCTCGGTGGGTCGAGGCATGAAAATTTTATCGATGCGGGCATTTTTCAGCTCGCTGTCCAGCTCCAGGCTCTGAGCCCGGAGGAAAAAACTGTCTACAGACATGCTTCTCTCTCCTTCAGCAGTTCCAGCATACGGCGATCCTCTTCGCTGCCGCTGCCGTCAAACTGACGCTGGAAACGACTGCGGAGGGCGCGGATATAGTCGGGGAACAGAGGATCACTCTCCATCGCCTTGCTCCAGAGCAGATGATCGCCGCCCTCGTATGCACCTTCTGTGATGCGCATGAGGGTATAAAGGCGGTGTTCTTCATAAACCAGACGCTCTTCGACAATGGTATAACCGTTGTCGCGGAGGTAACGGCGCAGACGTTCCTGCTTGCTCATGGGCTGAACCACCAGAGAGGCCTTCTTTGCCCAGGGTGCACGGTCGAGGATATCGGCCATCAGGTC
>JAFYOK010000296.1 GCA_017560175.1 Clostridia bacterium
GCTTCGATGGCGTCGGAGGGTACTGTCCAACCGTTGCCGCTGTCGACAGCAAAAATCTTGAGGTATGCGCCTGCAGGAACCGGCTGATCAAGGACGATCTCGACCTCACTCTCCGCCCAGGGTTCAAACATTTCCATACCCAGCATCTGGCCTTCCTGACTGTAGACGGCACAGATAAACTGTGTGTCCTCGCCGCAGGTGGGCAGATGTGCTGTTTCGATGGTGACCGCTCTGCCTTCTGCAACTGCAGTTACCGCACGCTCACCAAAGGCAAAGTTACTGAAGGATGTAACGTTGAATGTTGCATACCACTGACCATTCTTCTCAAAGATATGAGGCATGAACAGCTCTTCCCATGTGCCATCCGACTTCTCGTGGAGGACAACCAGGAAGGAGCGGTTGATATCGGCGGGAATGGGCAGGGTGATCTGTACGGGAACCAGCAACTGACGGCCGGGTGCTTCGGGATTTGCATCCTTGGCATTGGGGATATCCATAGAGAAGACCATGGTGTTGTTCTTCTGGGTGTCGATAAGGGTTTCGGGCAGATTGACCGCGCCCTTGGCATCGGCAACATTCAGGGTGACCTGTGTGGTCTCGGTGGCCTCGGCGGCCTTATCCATGTCGATGTTCAGCGCCATGTTGGCAACGCCGATCTCGGGCATTGCGCCATCGAAACGCTCGGCCAGGCTGCCGCTGACGGCTGTGCCCGTCTCAACATCCAGCTCTTCCTTAATCATTTCTTCCAGCTGTGCCAGCTTGTCCAGCGTGCCGGTATTGCCCTTGGCGGCATCGGCAGCCATGACCTCATCCAGCAGCTCGATCTCGGAAACAGCTGCCTGGATCTGGCTTGCGCTGGGTGCCTGGATATCGCCCGAAGAGAGCAGCTGATCCAGCTGATCGTTGACATTGGAAGCTGTATCGCGCAGGTCGTATGCAGGGCTCATGACCGACCATTCGCTGTTCTGCTTCTTGGTAATATCCTTTGCAATGGCACGGACTTCAAAGTAGTAGAGGCCGGGGCCATACTCTTCAATTTGATCCTCCCAGAGTCGGGTCTCAAGGGTTTCATCTGCGCGGATGTCGAATGTGCCGCCCAGTCGTCTGAGTGTGGCCTTTTCATTCTTAGCAAAGTAGAAATCGACCTCGTAATAGCCTGCACCTTCAACACTATCCCATGTGGCGGCAATGTAGGGGCTGCCATTGTAATCGGTAAAGTCGGTGTCGTTCCAGGCCGGGTTGGTGGGTGTGTTCAGCTGTGCATCGGGCTTGACAAAGGTCCAGGGCTCAGATTCTACCCACGGGCCGTGGTTATAATTGATGCCGTCGCCACGGGCACGGACGCGGAAGTAGTAGGTGCCGGAGGGCAGATCCTCGTAAATAAAGGAGACCATATCAAAATAAGCCCGTGTGGTCGTGCTGCTGTAGCTCCAGCTGCCGCTATGAACCTCGTCGTCACCGTTTTCGGTGATCTCATAGATCTCATACTCGTATCTGCTCTGATCGAGGAAGTTGCCTTCATCATCAACGGGACGTTTGAAGGCCATCGAGCCCATGCGCTCGACCAGCTGATAGCTGCCATTGATTCTTTCGGCTTCCTTGTGCCACTGCAGATCGGTGGGAATGCCCAGTGTATACTCGGCACCGGTATAA
>JAFYOK010000297.1 GCA_017560175.1 Clostridia bacterium
GACAATATGGTCCGCTGCATCGCCATGAGCAGCACCGACGGTCTGGTCCGCGGCGCTAAGGCGGTCGATACCGGCGCTTCCATCAGCGTTCCCGTCGGTCCCGGCACACTGGGCCGTATCTTTAATCTTCTGGGTGAGCCCGTTGACAATCAGCCTGCACCTAAGGCTGAAGAATACTGGCCCATCCATCGTCCTGCATCCTCCTATGAGGAGCAGGAGTCCACAACAGAGATCCTCGAGACCGGCATCAAGGTCGTCGACCTGATCTGCCCCTACGCAAAGGGCGGTAAGATCGGTCTGTTCGGCGGCGCAGGCGTCGGCAAGACGGTTCTCATCATGGAGCTCATCAATAACGTTGCCAAGCAGCACGGCGGTATTTCGGTCTTTACCGGTGTCGGCGAGCGTACACGCGAAGGTAACGACCTCTATAACGAAATGAAGGAGTCGGGCGTTCTGAATAAGACCGCGCTGGTCTATGGCCAGATGAACGAGCCCCCCGGAGCTCGTATGCGCGTCGGTCTGTCCGGCCTGACCATGGCAGAATACTTCCGTGACCGCGAAGGTCAGGACGTTCTGCTCTTCATCGACAACATCTTCCGTTTCACCCAGGCCGGTTCTGAGGTATCGGCGCTGCTGGGTCGTATGCCCTCGGCCGTAGGCTATCAGCCCACACTGGCCACCGAGATGGGCGCGCTGCAGGAGCGAATCACTTCTACAAAGCGCGGCTCGATCACATCGGTCCAGGCCGTTTACGTCCCTGCCGACGACCTTACCGACCCCGCACCTGCCACAACATTCGCCCATCTGGACGCCACCACCGTTCTGGACAGAGGTATTGCTTCGCTGGGTATTTATCCCGCCGTTGATCCTCTGGGCTCCACCAGCCGTATCCTGAGCCCCGACGTCGTCGGCCAGGAGCACTACGATGTTGCCCGTGCCGTTCAGCGCGTTCTGCAGCGTTATAAGGAGCTGCAGGATATCATCGCCATCATGGGTATGGACGAACTGAGTGACGAAGATAAGATGACGGTCAACCGTGCAAGAAAGATCCAGCGTTTCCTCAGCCAGCCCTTCGAAGTCGCTGAGCAGTTCACCGGCTATAAGGGCAAGTATGTTCCCATCAAGGAGACCATCCGCGGCTTTAAGGAGATCCTGGAAGGTAAGCATGATGATATCCCCGAATCGGCATTCCTGTTTGTCGGTTCCATCGACGAAGTTGTTGCAAAGGTCAAGGGTGAGTAAATGAAAGCCTTCAAGCTGCAGATCGTCACCCCCGAAGGATTGTTCTATGACGGTGAATGCACACAGGTCAGCGTCAAGAGCACCGAGGGCGGCGTTGCGATCCTGGCCGGGCATATCCCCTATGTCACCACACTGGCCAAAGATGGCTGGTGCAAGGTCCACACCGAAGGGGGCAAGCGTACTGCCTATTGTTCGGGCGGCATGCTGGCCGTTACCCAGGAGCTGACAAGGATCGTCGCCTCTTCTTTTAAGTGGGAAGACTGATTTTAATAACCAGGGCACCCGGCAGAAAGCCGGGTGCCTTTTTGCATCTGAATAACATCCAGTTACCGCAGAAAAACTTTTTTAAAAAAGTTTGCAAAACACTATTGACATTACCGTGATGATATGATAAAGTAAAGACACACAAAAGAAAGGATGATTCCAATGTACTCCTAAATCAGAAAACCTTCACCTTTAAATTCCTTCTTACTTAGATTTCATTCAAGCGACGTCGTACCTTCCACATACATGAAATAGTCTTTTTACATCTCATCTAAATGGCTTATTTGAACATAAGCGACCACCTTCAGATAAATTACTCTTACTTAGCTAAAAATCAGACGTAGTTTTTAATTTATTGGTTTCGCATTAAGGACAATCGTCCCTAACAAATCTCTTAACCAATAAAAATCCCTAAACCAAATGTATTCCTTCAAATCTAAAGAAAGAGAGGTAGCCAATAAGATGTTAGATATCAAGAATATTTGAGCTGATATTTGATTTACACCACTAGATCAAATATCAGCTCTTTTTTATGTCCGGATATGTGGGGGAGCGGCCTTGAGAGGGTAGACAGAGGAAGACAGATCTGGCAGGTGAGAGGGCCTGCATTTTTTATGTCCGGAGACTGGCCAGGACGATCGGTAACCAACAGGGGCAAATCAAGGCATTTTGACATCGTGATAACACGCAAAAACTTTTTGAAAAAAGTTTGCAGAAACCTATTGACATTATCGAGATAAAGTGGTATATTGTAATCACATTAAAGAAAGGTTGATTCCAATGTACTCCTAATACTTACAAATCTTATTTCTTTCTTCTTCAAAACCAATTCTAAGTACTTCACTTTATGAAGATTATATTTTAATTTGATTGGATCTTAAAACTTGAACAAGAAACAAATAAGAAGGATCACAACATTTCTTCTTCATCTCCAAATGATAAATAACAATCTGATTTCGTAACCATTAAAAGCACCTTAATCAACTGAATATTTCAAAACGATTCATCTAACAACTGATCTAATCGTTAATCAATAGAAAGAGAGGCAGCCAATAAGATGTTAGATATCAAGAATCACCAGAACTGACCTTTAGTTGAGCAGTAATTCAATTAAAGGTCAGTTCTTTTTTTGTCTGAAAATATTGTGGCCGGGTCCGATTTGGCACAGCAGATCACCTTGATATCATAAAAAACTTTTTTAAAAATTTTTGCAAAAACCTCTTGACATTATCGTGATGACGTGGTATCTTATAGATACAAACTACAACACATCTTAAATAGATCTAAAATCAATAGAAAGAGAGGTAAACGAGAATGATGTTAGATAACAAGATATCTTGAGAAGGACTTTGATCTTACAAATCAAAGTCCTTCTCCTTTTGTATAGAGATTTTGCTGCCGATGGGCGGCTTTTTTTATTTTATGGGGAAAAGGGGTTGACTCTGACCTAACGGCAGGGTGTATTCTACAGATGGAAGGAGGGAAGCCCATGAAAACAGGATATACCATTCACGAGGCCGCAACGCTGACCGGGGTAACGGTGCGTACACTGCATCATTACGATCATATCGGTTTGCTTTGTCCGAAGGTCGACCCGGACAATGGATACCGTATCTATACCCAAGCGGAATTGGAAAAGCTGCAGCAGATCCTGTTTTTTCGCGAACTGGATTTTCCCCTTCGGGAGATCAAAGCCATTCTGGAGCATCCGGGATTTGACAGTCGGGAAGCTCTGGCACGGCAGAAGGAACTTCTGCTGGAAAAGCGAACGCGGCTGGATGGATTGATCGCCCTTATTGATGAAAATCTGAAAGGAGAAAATAAAATGGATTTCAAGCCTTTTGATACCGAAAAGATCGAAGCCCACAAGGCCGAATATAAAGCCGAAGTCGAGCAGCGCTGGGGCCATACCGATGCCTATAAGGAGAGTGCCGCCAAGACAGGTAAGTATGGCAAGGATCAGTGGAATGCTGTCCTGGGCGGTATGGAGGGCCTTATGGACGAGTTTGCTGCCATCCGCGATCATGATGCAGCTTCGGAAGAAGCAC
>JAFYOK010000298.1 GCA_017560175.1 Clostridia bacterium
AAGACAAAAAACAAACTGATTTCCTAAGGCTCCGCTTCGGCGGAGCTTTTTTTATTGCCTGCCACCCCAATAGCCTTCCCCTGGGGGAAGGTGGCGCTCGTCAGAGCGACGGATGAGGGACTGCTGACCGACAGTAAAATCGGTACTATGCCCTTGTAGGGGAGGCGTTTCGCCTCCCGCGGGACGGGAAACCCGTCCCCTACATTCGTTCACCGGAAGATCGCTCCTATGTCATGGCCATCCTCGTGGGGGAAGCCTTTCTAAGCGACGGCTTTTTATTGCCCTCTTCCCTTCATCGTGGTATACTGATATCATAATAAAAATATACAAGGGAGGACATCCCATGAACTTTGTCAGTACCCGCGACCATACCCATATCGTCACCGCTGCCGAGGCCATCCTGCGCGGCCTTGCCCCCGACGGCGGCCTCTATGTTCCCACCGACTATCCCCGATTTACCCCGGAACAGATCTCTGCCATGCAGGAGCTTTCCTATGCCGCACTGGCTGCCGAGGTCATCACCCCCTATCTCCCCGGCTTTACCAAAGAAGAAGTCCTGACCTTTACCGAGGCGGCTTATGCGCCTTTCCGCAATCCGGCAGTCGCACCCCTCCACCGCCTGGATGACAGCACCCATGTCCTCGAACTGTACCACGGCCCCACCTGTGCCTTTAAGGATTTTGCATTGCAGATGCTGCCCCGTCTGATCCCTGCTTCGGTCCGCAAGACCGGCGGCAAGGATACCGTGGCCATTCTGGTCGCCACCAGCGGCGATACCGGCAAGGCGGCACTGGAAGGCTTTGCCGATGTAGAGGGCGTCAAGATCGGCGTCTTTTATCCCCACGGCGGCGTTTCGGAGATCCAGCGCCTGCAGATGGCCACCCAGACGGGCAACAACGTCAATGTCTTTGCCATCGAGGGCAACTTCGACGATGCACAGACCGGTGTGAAAAACATCTTCGGCGATGCCGATATGGCCGATGCACTCAAGGAAAAGGGCATCGTCCTGTCCAGCGCCAATTCCATCAACTGGGGCAGACTGGCTCCTCAGATCGCCTACTACTTCGCCGCCTATGCACAGCTTCTGAAAAACGGCACCATCAAACCGGGCGACCCTGTCGATTTCTCGGTTCCCACCGGCAACTTCGGCGATATTCTGGCCGGATGGTTTGCCAAAAAGAGTGGCCTGCCCGTGGGCAAGCTGATCTGTGCGTCCAATAAAAACAACATCCTCACCGACTTCCTGGGCAGCGGTATCTACGACCGCCGCCGTGACTTCCACCTGACCATGTCCCCCTCCATGGACATTCTGATCTCTTCCAACCTGGAACGCCTGCTGTACCTGCTGACCGGCGACAGCGCACAGGTGGCCGCATGGATGGCCGAACTCAAGCAGGAAGGCCGCTATACCATCACCGCTGAACTGCTGGAAAAGATGGCGCAGGAAGGCTTCCTGGCCTTCTGTGCCGATGAAGCCGAAACGGCAAAGGTCATCCGCTCCACCTTCGACACTTATGATTACGCCCTCGATCCCCATACCGCTGTCGGTCTGTCGGCACTGCAGCAGTACCGTGCAAAGGCGAACGAAAACCGTGTATCGGTAGTGCTGTCCACCGCTTCCCCCTTCAAGTTTGCCGAAGCCATGCTGCATTGTCTCCAGCAGCCTGTACCGGAAGAAGGCTTTGCACAGCTGGATGCCCTGGAAGGCTATATTGCCCAGAAGGCACCCGCACCCCTGGCTGACCTGCGGCAGAAACCGGTACGTTTCGACCGTGTCATTGCCAAAGAAACTATGCCGCAAGCCGTCCTTGATTGGCTGACCCGATAGGAGGCCGTTATGAAATCTGTTGTTATCCTCTGTGATGGCGCGGCCGACCGCCCCATTCCCGAATTGGGAAACCGTACGGCCTTTGAAGCTGCCGACCATCCCACCCTCGACCATATCGCCCGACACGGGGTCTTTGGCCTGACCCGTACCGTACCCCATGGCATGCCTCCCGGCAGCGATACAGCCAACCTTTCGGTTTTTGGCTACGACCCCACAGTTTACTATACCGGCCGTTCTCCCCTGGAGGCCGCCTCCATCGGTATTCCTCTGGAACTGGACGATGTCACCTACCGCTGCAACCTGGTCATGCTGTCTTCCAACCCCACCGATCCCGAAGCCATCATGGCCGATTATTCCTCCGGCGAGATCACCACTGTCGAAGCTGCACAGCTTGTGGAAGCCCTGCAGCCGCTGATGAAAGAATATACCGATACCGAACTGCATACCGGTGTCAGCTACCGCCATTGTCTGGTGCTGCGCCATGCCGATACCGGGGCAGAACTGACACCGCCCCACGACATTTCGGGCCGCAAGATCGTCCCCTATCTGCCCAAGGGCATCCACGCAGACATGCTGCTGGACATGATGGAAAAGTCCTACAGCCTTCTCAAAAATCATCCCGTTAATCTTGACCGTACGGCACGTGGCCTCAATCCGGCCAACTGTATGTGGCTGTGGGGCGAAGGCCGCAAACCCGACCTGACTCCGTTTTGCGAAAAATACGGTGTTGCAAAGAGCGCTGTCATCTCAGCCGTCGACCTCATTCAGGGCATCGGCCTATGTGCAGGCATGGAGAGACTGCAGGTGGAAGGCATTACAGGCAACTATCACACCGATTTTTCTGCCAAGGGCCGCGCTGCTATCGAAGCCATGAAGAACGGCTGTGACTTTGTCTATATCCATGTGGAAGCGCCCGATGAATGCGGCCACCACGGCGAGATCCACGAAAAAGCCTGGTCCATCGAGCAGATCGACAAACAGATCGCCGCACCTGTACTGGACTATCTGAAGAACTGCGGCCAGCCCTGGTCGCTGCTGCTGACCCCCGACCATCCTACCCCCATCGAGGTACTGACCCACACCCCCGATCCTGTTCCTTTTGCCCTCCTCCGCAGCGATACCTTCATCGACAACGGCCCTGTCCGCTTCACTGAAGCCCATGCCGCTGCCACCGACCTACTGGTCGACCCGGCCTGTATGCTGATGGCCGACCTTGTCCGCCCTTCCGCCCCCATGACCGAAAAGGAGTAAAACCATGACCAATCCCTACAAGGCCAATCGAATTACCGAAAACTTTTACGAGATCGACCAGGGCGGCGTCCGCTGCTTCCTTTTTATCGGCGATGATTTTGCATTGCTTATCGACACCGGTTTCGGCGGTGAACTGCTGCCCGTCCTCCGCGAAGTGACCGACCTGCCCATCAAGGTCCTCCATACCCATTGCGACCGTGACCATATCGGCGCATCGGAAGCCTTCCCCGAGCTTTATATGCATCCGGCAGAATTTGCCTGCTGCAAAAAGAAAAACAATATCGACCTGCCCATGCTGCCGGTGTGGGAAGGGGATGCCATTGAAGTCGGCCCCTACTGCCTGGAAGTTGTTCTCATCCCCGGCCATACCCCCGGCTCCATCGCCCTCCTCGACCGTAAGCACCGCTTCCTCATCAGCGGCGACTCGGTGCAGAACGGCACGGTCTATATGTTCGGCGAAGGCCGCGACCTGCTCGCCTATGAAGCATCCCTCGGCAAGCTGCAGGACATGGCCGATGCCTTCGATGTTATCTACCCCTCCCATGGCGATCTGACCGTCACGCCCGACACCATCGGCAAGCTGCTCCGACTGACCCGCGAGATCAACGGCGGTATCCTGCCCGTGCCTCAGCCTGCCCCTGCCCATATGCCTGCCGATGTAAAGATCTACGAAAAAGACGGCGTCCGCCTGTTTTTGCAGATGTAAAGGCTCTTTTTTTACGAGAAACTCAAGATTTCCTGTACACAGAGCAGTATACCCCCATCGACAAAGCGTTGTGGGGTACATAGGGGGGAATTCGCAACACCCCTATGCCGACCTTTGCATACTTTCCCTCGGTGGGGAAAGTATGGCCTGGGTTTGGGGCGGCAGCGCCCATACGCAGGTGTATGAAACCACAAAGCTGTCTTTCACACGGGCAATGATAGAATTATCAATGCCCTATCCTCTCCGGCGTGCTGCCAAAAACAGTACGCCTTTTTCTATGTAAAAGAAATCCGGTTTCCCTGTAAAGGTCAACATTATTTACAGATTTTTAATGCAAATAAAGTCATTTGCCATTATAATAAAAGCAGGATAATTACCATGGGTACAACGTACCCCATGACCAAATATGAGGTGTTATTTTATGCAGAAAACCATTCTGATCATCGAAGACGACAGCAACATCCGCGAACTTCTGCGCCTCTACCTCTCCCAGGAGGGATATAAGATCGAGACCGCGCAGGATGGCCTGGAGGGTCTGCGTGCTTTCCGCGCCCACGAGCCCGACCTCATCCTGCTGGACCTGATGATGCCCGTCATGGACGGCACACAGGTCATCAAGGAAGTCCGTGCCGTCTCCAAGGTGCCGGTCATTATGCTGACCGCCAAGAGCGATACCTTCGACAAGGTCATCGGCCTCGATCTTGGTGCCGACGACTATATCACCAAGCCTTTTGAGACCCGTGAACTGATCGCCCGTATCCGCGCCGTTCTCCGCCGCTATGGCGACAACGAGCCGCCCAAGAAGCTGGAGTTCGATAATCTTATCATCGATAAGGAATCCTACAACATCACCGTCAAGGGTGAGACCATGGAGATTCCGCCCAAGGAAATTGAACTGCTCTACTTCCTGGCCAGCTCGCCCAACCGCGTCTTTACCCGCGCCCAGCTGCTGGACGATGTCTGGGGCTTTGACTATTTTGGCGATACCCGTACCGTCGACGTCCATGTCAAACGTCTGCGCGAAAAGCTGCTGGATGTTTCTCCCCAGTGGGAGATCAAGACGGTCTGGGGCGTTGGCTATAAGTTCGAAGTCCGCAACAGTTAACGGCCATCATAAGGGGGATGCCTTTTGAAAGGTCTGTTTTTCCGTAATTTTATCATCTATGCCATCGTCATCTGCGTCAGCTTTGCTGCTCTGGGCAGCGCCTTTGTCTACCAGATCAACAGCTTTGCTTTGCAGGAGAAGATGAACATGCTTTCCGACACCACCAATCGTGCTGCCGAAAGCACCATTCTCTATCTGGAATCCAGCTCGGATACCGGGCAGGTCCAGCCGGCTGCCAAGCTCTATCGATCAACCATGACCCAGCTGGCCGCCGAAAACGAAGCCACCATTTTTGTCACCGACCATACCGGCGAAATGCTGCTGGTGGCCACCAAAGAGGGCTGCTATAATCAGAAGGGCGGCTTCGTACCCACCAAAGCCGTCGAAACCGTCATCAGCAACGGCAGCTACTATGAGATGTCCGACCTGGGCGGCTATCTTTCCGGTTCCCATTTTGTTTCGGGTATCATCGCCGAGCTCCCGGGGGCGAACGCCACCGACGAGCCGGAGATCCTGGTCTTTGCCGCCATCTCTTCCGAATCGACATTGATCTTCTTCGTCAATATCATTTCGACCTTCCTGCTGATGACCGGTATCGTCCTCTCTCTGACCCTGTGCGTCACCTATTTTGTCACATGGAACCAGGTGCGCCCCCTCAAGGTCATGGCCGCGGCTTCCCGACGCTTTGCCCGCGGCGACCACTCCACCCGTATTCCCCTGCCTCGCCGCCGCAACGAGGTCTACGAGATGGCGGCCAGCTTCAACCACATGGCCGATACCATCGAACGACATCAGACCATGCAGCGCGACCTGATCGCCAACGTGTCCCACGATCTCCGTACCCCCATGACCACCATCGGCGGTTTTGTCGACGGTATTCTGGACGGTGCCATTCCGCCCGACAAACAGGAGCAGTATCTCCGTATCGTCTCGGAAGAGATCAAGCGCCTGTCCCGTCTGGCCAACAGCATGGTCACCATGTCCAAGATGGAATCGAGCGAAGAACTCATCAAGTCGCCCTTCGATATGTCGGAAATGGTCATCCGCATCGCCCTTGGCTTTGAGCAGAAGATCAACGACAAACGCATCGAGCTGGATCTCGATATTCCCGATACCTGCCCGATCAACGGCAACCATGACGCACTGTTCCAGGTGGTTTACAACCTCTTTGACAATGCCCTCAAATTTGTCAACGAGGAGGGCGAGCTCAAGATCCTCATGGAGGTTCGCGGCGGCCGCCTGCAGTTCAACATCCGCAACACAGGCAGCGAGATCGATCCCGAAAGCCTCAAGCATATCTTCGACCGCTTCTATAAGAGCGACAAATCCCGCGGCCAGAATCCGAACGGTTCGGGCCTGGGTCTTTATATTGCCAAGACCATCATCGTCCGCCACGGCGGTGCCATCCATGCCCGCAGCGGCGATGGCAAAACCGAGTTCTGTTTTGAATTGCCCATCTAAGTACTACGCACTATCATTCCATCCACAACCTGAGGTATCTTTATGACCAACGATCCCTTCAACAGTTACGACAACGAGAATACATACGAAAACGAAAGCGAAAATGACATCGACTGCGCTTATGAAGAGGTGGACGAGAATCTTTATTACGATCCCGTCCCCTTCAAGAGCTACGATGAGATCCTGGCTGCCCGTAAGCGCATCCGCAAGGCACGCCGCGGTGCTGTGATCGGCTGTCTGCTCATTTTCCTGCTGCTCATCGGCGGTACTGCGCTGGGCATCTTCGGCGGCAGCTTTATTCTGACCCGTGCCATGAACGCCATGGCCAATGCACAGAAAAAAGAACCCGATGCCCAGGAAGAAACCATGCCTGAAGAAAACCAGCAGGGTGGTATCCTGCTGCAGCCTTCCGACAGCAGCCAGCCCGTTCTGGTCACCGCATACGATATCAGTGATCTGGTCGAACAGGCCAGCCACTCGGTAGTCGGTGTTGTCACCGAGAGCTATTCCAGCTTCTCCTCCAGCGGTACAGGTACCGGCATCATCATGGATGCCGCCGGCTACATCATCACCAACAACCATGTCATCGACGGCGGCAACAGCATCACCGTCGTCCTGGAAGACGGCACCAACCATCCGGCCTACCTCATCGGCACCGACGCGCAGACCGACATTGCCGTGCTCAAGATCGAAACAAACCATAGTCTGCCTGCCGCATCCTTTGGCAATTCCGATGCCCTCCGTCTGGGCGAGCCTGCCATCGTCATCGGCAATCCCGGCGGCCTGGATCTGCAGGGCACCGTCACATCGGGCATCATTTCTGCCACCAATCGCCAGATCACCATGGATACCAACACCATGACCCTCATCCAGACCGATGCTGCCATCAATCCCGGCAACTCGGGCGGCCCTCTGCTCAACAAGTATGGTCAGGTGGTCGGTGTTACTTCCACCAAGATCTCGGCCGATGGCTTTGAGGGTCTGGGCTTTGCCATTCCCATGACCACCGTCAAACCCATCGTTGAAGAGCTGATTGAAAATGGTTATGTATCGGGCCGCCCGCTGGTCGGCATTGCCTGCCGCCGCATCAGCCCCATGGCTGCTGCCTTCTATAATATGCCTCAGGGTCTGCTGGTCGACCAGGTGGCCTCCAACAGCAACGCTGCTGCTGCCGGTATCCGACAGAATGACATCATTGCTGCCATCGACGGTATTGCCGTCACCTCCATCAGCGAGGCCTGCACCATCCGCAACCGCCACAAGGCCGGCGAGACCGTCACCTTCTCGGTCTATCGTAGCGGCGAACTGACCGAGATCTCCTTTGAACTCAACGAACAGCAGCCGGCTTCCACAGGTTGGGACTTCTAAGGTGACTGTGATGACAGACATCCTGTGCAATATGATCCCTGCCGCAATAGATGACCTGCAAGAGATCCATGCCCTGGCTCGCAAGGCTGCCGGCCACTCCAAAGTGACCGATTGGGATGATGAATATCCCAGCCTTGCGTTTCTACAGAACGATATCCAAAGCGGCGGTATGTATAAGGCTGTCCATGAAGGCCGCATCCTCTCCTTTATCCATATCAGTCCCTGGGCCGATCATGTGGAAGACGGAGGTTCCGACATCGACACTTGGGATGCTTCTGCAAAGAACCCCTGCGGTATGGCACGTTTCTGTGTCGACCCCGATCTGCAGGGACAGGGTTTGGGGCGCCGCATGATGGCTGCTGCCATCGACCGTGCCCGTATACTGGGCTATGACGGCATCCGTTTTCATGCCTCCAAAGGCAATCCTCTGGTACAGCATCTCTATGACTCCATGGGCTTCCGCCGTGCCGGAGAGATCACCTTCCCCTACGGCGACTTCATCTGCTACGAAATGAAACTGTAAGACCAAAAAAGCACCCGAGTCGGGTGCTTTTTCTTTTGCCTATTCAAACTTGAGGGAAAGAGGATCGATATACTTGCCGTTCTGCTTGACTACAAGATGGACATGACATTCCATAAGGCTTTCTGTCTTCATGGTATTGCCTGCTGTACCGATGGCCTCTCCGGCCAAAACGGTATCTCCTACCAACACACGAGCTTCGGGGGCGAGGCCGCAGTATTTGCTGACCAGGCCATCTTCATGGCGCAGGACGATGATGGTGCCTTCCAGAGCGTCCTCGTAGATCTCTTCCACCGTGCCGTCGGCAATGGCCCATACAGGATCACCCATGGCGCAGGCCAGGTCGATGCCGTTGTGGGTGCGCCAATCCCCCATGGTCTCATCATACTGGAGGGCATCCACCGAATAGGTGCGGATGACCTCACCGCTGACAGGGTACCGATAGGTGGGTTTCTTCTTAAAGAGCCAGGTTTCAGCAGCTTCTTCCTCCTGCCCCTCCAGAGGAACATAGATCTCGATGGGTGCATCGACCGCTTCCTTAGGCTGCGCAGGGACAGGTTCCGGCTGCGGCTGAGGTTCCGGCTCCAGCTGTACCGTCACATCGGGGATTTTGGGCATACTGTCGGTGTCGGGAATGGTGGTATCGGCAGCCGAAGGCAGGCTCTCCCCAAGGCCGATATCGTAAGCATCGCTGGTCTCTTCGGCAGGAAGGAAGAAGAGGACATAGCCCGAAATACCGATGGCTGCAATACACAGCATAAGTATCGCGATAAATCCCTTATCTTCCGAAAATTTTGTCCATTTGGCTTTAAGGCCGTCTTTTTCATGCATGATTCAGCACCTCCAAGCCTATTATGGGCAAGGATGGTGCTGTTTATTCACTCTCCCAGCTGCTCTACTTCCACCCCGGTGTAATACCACTTAATGATCTCATCGCAAGTCTTGCCTTCTTCGGCCAGCGCTTTGGCCCCATACTGACTCATGCCGACGCCGTGGCCATAGCCTGTGGTGGAAAAGCAGATCTGATCGCCCTCCACTTTCATTGTGAAATTGGTGGAATTGAGCCCCAGCAGGGTACGCAGTTCAGTGCCCTTGACCCGAACACCGCCCACGGCCACCGTTATGATCCCTCCGGCTTCCGACCGCTCGGATGCCTTAAACCATTCCTGCGGCTCGCAGTCGAGCATCATATCCGTCCACTTGCCCAGCAATTTCTCTTTGACTTCAGCCGTCGACAGCACGACCTCGCCCTGCCAGCGAGGGGAGGCCTCACCGCCCGGACTTTCCACCGACACCAGATAGGGGGTATCATTGCCCCATACGGCCAATGCGCTTTCTGTGCGTTCGGAAGATGTGGAATGGAATACCGCCGCAATGGGTTCTCCCTCATAGGTGGCGATCCGCCCATCGGTACGTTCGACGGCGCGGGTGATGCGATCCCGATAATAGGCGGCATTGGCACCCCACAGGTCGCCGCTCTTTGCGGCAAGATCGGTATAGGCCTTGCAATGGGTATAGTCGGAACAAAGCTGGGCACCTTGATGAGACTCAGGAATGGCCTTGCCATTGTCATACAGCCCCAGCTGATAGAGGCTGTAGGTGCGCGCTGCCACCGCCTGGGCCTCCAGCGCCGCTTCGGGGAAAGAAGCCGGCATCTCAGCCGCCACCACGCCGCAGAGATATGTATGCAGATCCAGTTCCACTACTTCCCCTTCATGGCAGAGGGTAATGATGGTCTCTGCATCA
>JAFYOK010000299.1 GCA_017560175.1 Clostridia bacterium
AGAGGCCGCGGCGACCAGTATGTTCAGGTCAAGATCGAAGTTCCCCGCAACCTGACCGAAGAGCAGAAGGATATCCTCCGCCGCTTTGATGACTGCGTCGGCGACGAGTGCTACAACGAAAAGAAGGGATTCTTCGCGAAGGTCAAAGAAATTTTTAATAAAGACAAATAAGTATATGAGGGCTCTTGTTTACGGACAAGGGCCCTTCGTTTCTCTATGCATCGTCGGTAGAATAGCGGTGAACTCCTGTAAGGGTGATTTGCGAATCGCCCGATGAAGCCTTCCCTGATGGTTAGGGAAGGTGTCGTTCGTCAGAACGACGGATGAGTTAAGCTATTTTTTGCACCGAAGGTGCTTCCTTGTTGTAATAAGGAAAATTGAATAGACAACTCATCAGTCACCTCCGGTGCCAGCTTCCCTAAGTGCCCTATGGGTATACACAGGGAAGCCTTTTTGGCTCGATCGAAGATCGAATATCGCCGCCTGCCGTATGGCGGGCTATACTTGCCTTTTATCCGTAAATTTGCTATACTGTAATATAATATTGCCCGAATATCGGCTTTTGCTGAAAATGTGTCGTAAAAGCCGAAAAACGGGGTGAGATTAGGAGCGAAAGCTTATGGATAAAAAGCTGACAAAACTCTTGGAACCCGGTTTCAAAACCATTTTTGCCATGCTGCTTCTCTTTGTGGGCGTAACGGTGTATTTCTCTATTCCCGTTGCTGCCATTGAAGGCGTTCTGGTCGTGCTGGTCTATATCTTCTACAAGCGCAAGTCCCGCCGCCGCAGCGACCGCATCCGCAAATATGTCGATACCCTGGCCTTCCAGATCGACAATGCTTCCAAGAATACCATCATCCACTTCCCGCTGCCCATGGTCATTCTGCGTCTTGACACAGGCGATATCGTCTGGGAGAATCAGAGTTTTGAGGCCATGACCGGCGGCTACAAGCGTGTATTCGATACCCATATTACAGAAGTTATTCCCGGATTCGACACCAAGTGGATCCTGGAAGGCAAGAACTGCTGTCCCTTTGATATTCAGGTGGGTGACCGCAAGTTTAACGTTTACGGTAACATTGTTAAGAGTGCCAATCTGGAAAAGACCGGCCTGCTTTCCACATTGTTCTGGGTCGATGTCACCGATTATGCCGCGCTGCGCGAGAGATACCGCCGCAGCCGTCCGGTGGTTGCCTCGATCCACATCGATAACCATGAGGAACTGTATAAGGGTCTCAGCGAGGCTGAGAAATCGAGCATCAATGCTGAGATCGACCGTATGCTGGCCGATTGGCTGCAGCGCTCGGGCGGCCTGCTCCGCAAGCTGGAGCGTGCCAAGTATCTGGCAGTTTTTGAAAATCAGGCGCTGCTGGAGATGACAGCAGCCAAGTTCCCCATCATCGAGCAGATGCATGAGATCAAAAACTCCGAAGGTCTGAGCGCAACCCTGTCCATCGGTATCGGTAAGGGAGAAGACACCAGCCTGGATGAGCTTTACGATTTTGCCCGTCTGTCCATCGACATGGCGCTGTCTCGCGGCGGCGACCAGGTCGTTATCAAATCGCCCACAGCCTTTGAGTTCTACGGCGGACAGAGCAAGGAGCTGGAAAAGCGCTCCAAGGTCAAGTCCCGTGTTGTTGCCAATGCGCTGAGCCAGCTGATCCGCGATTCCAGCCAGGTCTTTGTTATGGGTCACAGAGTGTCCGACCTCGACTCCATTGGTGCGGCTGCCGGTGTTGTTGCGCTGGCCCGCAAATGCGGACGTCGCCCCTATCTGATCTGCGACCGTTCCATGACAGCGGCCGGAGAGCTGATCGATCGTCTGGCAGCGGCATCCGAATATGACGAGGTCTTTATCACCGAGCAGGAGGCTATTATGCTGGCCGATGCCCAGAGCCTGCTGGTCGTTGTCGATACATCCCGTCCCGATATCGTCGAAGCTCCCGAGCTTCTGGAGACCATCCCCAAGGTCACCGTTATCGACCACCACCGCCGTGCGGCAAGCTATATCGAAACGGCGGCCATCAATATGAATGAGCCTTATGCAAGCTCGGCCAGCGAACTGGTCACCGAGCTGATCCAGTATGTACTCGAACCCCAGGATCTGCTCAAGGTGGAAGCCGAGGCACTGTTGGCCGGTATTGTTCTGGATACCAAGAGCTTTACGGTCAAGACCGGTGTCCGCACCTTTGAGGCAGCGGCCTACCTGCGCCAGATCGGCGCCGATACCGTCGATGTCCGTAAGATGTTCTCGGGCAATCTGGAAGGCTATATCAAACGCTATCAGCTGATTTCCGATGCACGGCATATCTGTCCCGGCGTATCGTTGGTCGTCAGCCGAAGTACTACCCCCCGTGCCGTTGCGGCGCAGGCAGCCGACGAGCTGATCAACATCAGTGACGTTGCAGCTTCCTTTGTCGTCTTCCCCGAGCCGGGCGGTGCCGTCTGCATTTCCGGTCGAAGCTACGGCAAGGTCAATGTGCAGTTTGTTCTTGAAAAAATCGGCGGCGGCGGCAGCATGAATATGGCCGGCGCACAGTTTGCCGATAAGACCCTCGACGAAGCCGTTGCATTGCTGCAGGGCGCTGTTGAGGAATATATGAATGAAAATAAGAAAAAAGAGGAGTAAATATCATGAAAGTTATTCTGCTTGAAAATGTAAAGGGCCAGGGCAAGAAGGGCGAAATGGTCAATGTTTCCGACGGTTATGCCCGCAACTTCCTGCTGCCCAAGAAGCTGGCTATGGAAGCTACAGCCGATGCCATCAATGCCAAGAAGATCGCCGATGATGCCGCAAAGCGTCGCCACGACCTGGAGAAGCAGGCTGCCATCGACCTGAGCAAGCAGCTGGCAGAGATGCCCGTCAAGATCCAGGCCAAGGCCGGCAACGGCGGCAAGCTGTTCGGCAGCGTCACCACCAAGGAAATTTCCGAAGCCCTCAAGGCACAGTATAAGATCGATATTCCCAAGGCCAAGCTGACTCTGGATGAGCCCATCAAGACATTCGGCACATTCGAAGTCAAGGCCAAGCTGTTCACCGAAGTCAACGGCGTTCTGAAGGTCGTTGTTACAGAAGCGTAAAAGAGAGAAGAAAGG
>JAFYOK010000300.1 GCA_017560175.1 Clostridia bacterium
CACTTGTGGCGGCTCTTAGTGAGTCGGAGAAGGTGGCTTGCGAAGCAAGACGGATGAGGGACTGCAGATTACAGACTTTGAGTAAAATTTTACGGCCTAACGGCCGCCCTCATCAGTCACCGTTCGGTGACAGCTTCCCCATGGGGGAAGCCTTAGATCGGCACCATGCCTTGTAGGGGCCGATGCCCACATCGGCCCGCGGGACGGGGAGCCCGTCCCCTACAGAAAGATAAAGATTAACAGAGAGATTTACCAAAAAGGAGAAATGGAGATATGGCAGAGTATACGCCGATGATGAAACAGTATCTGGAAGTCAAGGAGCAGAACCCCGACTCCATCCTGTTTTACCGTCTCGGTGACTTTTACGAGATGTTCTTCGACGATGCCAAAAAGGTATCGCAGGAACTGGAACTTGTGCTGACCGGCCGTGACTGCGGCCAGGCCGAGCGCGCGCCCATGTGCGGTGTACCCTACCATAGTGCCGAGGGCTATATTGCCCGTCTCATCCAGAAGGGCTACAAGGTCGCCATCTGCGAACAGGTGGAAGACCCGGCCACTGCCAAGGGTCTGGTCAAGCGCGAGATCATCCGTACGGTCACACCCGGTACGGTCATGGAGCCCACCATGCTGGACGAAAACCGCAACAACTACATCGCGGCTGCCTACATGGATACTGCCGGCGGTGCGGTCTGCTTCTGCGATCTGTCCACCGGCGAGATGCAGGCCTGCCTGCTGCCCTCCGATAAGGGTGTCGAGCAGCTGCAGGGCGAGCTGGCGCGCTTTGCTCCCCGTGAAGTTCTCCTTTCCGATTATCTTTATTCCAACGAAAAAATCAGTCGTTTCCTGCAGGATAAGCTCAGTGTCTATGTGGAGCGGGCAGGGGAGTGGCGCTTTGTTCCCGACAATGCCCGGGAACTGGTGGAGCAGCAGATGGAGGGCAAGATGGATGTTTCCACGCTGGATGCCCTCATCGTCCGCACCTGCGGCGGCCTGCTTTCCTATCTCCACGAAACCCAGAAGAATGAGCTGAGCCATATCGCCGCCATCAAGGTTTACAGCGGCGAGCAGTTCATGGGTCTGGATATGACGGCACGCCGTAATCTGGAGCTGACCTCCACCCTGCGCGGAGAGAAGAAGGGCTCCCTGCTGTCGGTGCTCGATCAGACCCGTACAGCGGCAGGCTCCCGTCTGATCCGTCAGTGGCTGGAAAAGCCTCTGGTCAATCTCAAAGAGATCACCGCCCGACATGAGGCCGTTGCCGAACTGCTGGGCAACTTCCTGGTCAAGGATGAGCTGCGCGAGCTGCTCAAAATGACCCATGACATCGAGCGCATCATCGGCCGTGTCGTCTTCGGCAGCGCCGGCGGCCGCGACCTGCGTTCTCTGGCTGCCGTCTGTGCGCTGCTGCCCGATATCAAGGCCCAGCTGGCCAAGTGCGAGAGCCGCAAGCTGCGCAGTCTCTGCGAGCGCCTCGACTGCCTGGAAGACATCCTGGCGCTGGTTGATGCCTCCATTATGGAAGAGCCGCCCTTCTCTGTCCGCGAAGGCGGCGTCATCCGCGACGGCTTCCATGCCGAAGTCGACCGTCTGCGTGAACTGCTGAGCGGCGGCACAGGCCGTCTGTCGGCCATCGAGGTCCGCGAGCGCGAGCGCACCGGCATCGCCAAGCTGAAGGTCAGCTACAATAAGGTCTTTGGCTACTACATCGAGGTATCGAGGGTCAACTCCCATCTGGTGCCCGATGACTATATCCGCAAGCAGACCCTGACCAACAGCGAACGCTACATCACCCCCGAACTCAAGGAGTTGGAGGGCGAAGTCCTTTCGGCCAAGGATCGTCTGACCGCGCTGGAATATCAGCTCTTTACCGAAATCCGATTCCGCGTGGCCGATCAGGTGGCGCGTGTACAGGAGACCGCCCGTGTGCTGGCCGAGACCGATGTTCTGTGCAGCTTTGCCTATTCGGCAGAGAAGAACCGCTATGTCCGTCCCGAGATGGATCTCAGCGATGTCATCGACATCAAGGAAGGCCGCCATCCCGTCGTCGAGCAGGTGCTGCGCGACAGCTACTTTGTCCCCAACGATGCCTACCTCGACTGCGGCGAGCATCGCGCCCACGTCATCACAGGCCCCAATATGGCCGGTAAATCCACCTATATGCGCCAGGTCGCCCTCATCGTCATCATGGCCCAGTGCGGCTCCTTTGTTCCGGCAGCCGATGCCCGCATCGGCATCTGCGACAAGGTCTTTACCCGTGTCGGTGCATCGGATGACCTGTCCACCGGCCGCTCCACCTTCATGGTGGAAATGAATGAGGTAGCCGAGATCCTCAAAAATGCCCCCGCCCGTTCGCTGCTCATCCTGGATGAGATCGGTCGCGGCACCTCCACCTTCGATGGTATGGCCATCGCCCGTGCCGTTCTGGAGCATGCAGCCAGCAAGAAGCTGCTGGGCGCCAAGACCCTTTTTGCCACCCATTACCATGAGCTGTGCGACATGGAGGGCAGCGTTCCCGGCGTTATGAACTACAGCGTCGTCGTCAAGAAAAACGGCGATGAGATCGTATTTATCAAAAAGATCGTCCCCGGCGGCGTACAGAAGAGCTACGGCATCGAGGTCGCCGGTCTGGCCGGTCTGCCCGAAGGTGTTATCCGTCGGGCCAAGAAGATCCTGAAAGAAATCGAGAGCCAGGGCCATGTACAGGAAAAGCCTGTCCGCGCCCCCGATCCCCTCGACCAGATCACTCTGGGCGGTATGGCAGGATCGGATATCATTGAAGAACTCAAGACCATCGACCCCAATGTGCTGACCCCCTTTGAGGCTATGGGTCGCTTATATGAACTGGTCAAAAAGGCAAAGGAGTGTTAAACCATGGGTGTCATTCATGTATTGTCGCCCCAGATGGCCAATCTGATCGCCGCCGGTGAAGTTGTCGAACGTCCCGGTTCGGTAGTCAAAGAGATCATTGAAAACTCCATCGATGCCGGTGCAGACCATATCGAGGTCGAAATCAAAAACGGCGGTGTGACCTACATCCGTGTCACCGACAACGGCAAGGGTATCGAGCCCGATGACCTGCCCCGCGCCTTCCTGCGCCATGCCACCAGCAAAATCCGCGAGCCTAAGGACATGGCCGCCATCGGCACCATGGGTTTCCGCGGCGAGGCATTGGCGGCCATTTCGGCGGTGGCCAAAGTGGATATCTTTTCCCGTACAGCACAGAGCATCAGTGGCGTGCAGATGACTTGCGAAGGCGGCGAAGCCGGCACACCTGCCGAAACCGGCTGTCCTCAAGGTACAACAGTTATCATTCGTGATCTGTTTTATAATGTACCTGCACGTATGAAGTTCCTCAAGAAGGATGCCACCGAGGGTGCTTACTGTGAGAGCGCCGTTCAGTCGGCAGCACTGGCCAACCCCGGCATCTCCTTCCGCTTTATCAAGGATGGCAGGGAGAGTTTTTTCACCCCCGGCAGCGGTGATTTTCTCCAGGCCATTTCGGCGGTCTGCGGCAAAAGCGTCGCAGCAGCCATGATCCACGTCCAGGGCATGTTCCCCGATGTGGAGATCGACGGCTATGTTTCTCCCATCGAGGAGAACCGTGCCAGCCGCAGTATGCAGTATTTTCTGGTCAACGGCCGTCCGGTCAAGGGCAAGACCCTGAGTGCCGCCGTGGACAGCGCCTATAAAGGCCGCATCATGCCCGGCCGCCATCCCGTCTGTTTCCTCAATATCCATGTGCCTCTCAGCGCCGTCGATGTCAATGTCCATCCGGCTAAGCTGGAGGTTAAGTTTGCCCAGGAGAAGGCCGTCTTTTCGGCCATCCACAATGCCATCACATTGGCGCTGGATGGCGCGGTCGGTTTTCCGCAGGTTCGCCTGGAAAGTGAGAAAACCGAGCCTTCAAAGCCTGTCCTCCGCAAAGAAGAAGTCAGGAAAGAAGAAAATCCGTTCATCCCGGTGCCCAAGCCCGATATGAAGCATAAGATCGACCCCTATGTGGGTCTGCGGATCGAGATCGACGAAGAAGGCCATCTCGTAGCCGAAGAACGAGATCTTCCTCTGCACCTGCATTCGGTCAGTGCGCAGTATCCTGCAGCCGATCCGCCGCCCCCTCCGGCACCGGTACCACGAAAGATGGAGCGCGCCCCCGAGAGTCAGCTGTTCGACCTGGACGACAGTATGTTCGGC
>JAFYOK010000301.1 GCA_017560175.1 Clostridia bacterium
AGATAAAAATTGACATCATCCAGCAGCTGACGGCTGCCGAAATTGATGGAAAGATGTTCTGCAGAAATAAGCATAGTATTCTCCTGTAATTCAGATGTCTTGATTGTAGCACAGGACGAATGAAATGGCAAACCCCCACGCCGAAAGGGCATGGGGGTCATTCTATAGCTATCTCTTTCTTGCCAGCTGCAGGTCGATGGTATCGTAGATGGTGATGGTGCCGCCATGGTGGAGGATGGCTTGTCGGATCTTTTCAAAAAAGACCTTTCGGATGCTCTCCTCGATGGCAATATGGTCGGAATAAGTGCCCAGCAGTTCTACATATTCATCGGCCGTGAAGGTGCGCTGACGGTGGAACAGGGCGTATCGGATATCTGTAAAGCCGTATTTCTCGGCGATCATGGCGCGATCTCTGGCCTGTTCTTCGGTAAACTCAGTCAGCGGCGGACTCTTTTTGCCATAGAAGCCGTCATAATATTGATCGTAAAGGGCATCGATTTCTTCGGCCAGCGCCGTATTTCCCTTGTCTCTGTAAGGGTGGTTGGCAAACCGTGCAAAGGCACCGCCGTGCTTCAGCATCTCGTAGACCTTCCTATAGCCGATCTCCTCGGGCACCCAATGAAAAGCAGATGCCGCAAAGACAAGATCGCAGCTGTCGGGCGCAAACTCTGTCTCTTCAAACTTTGCTGTGACCACCGAAAAATCTTTGTATTCCTTAAACTTTTCCCGCAGCAGATTCGAAAACTTTTCTCCGTACTCCACCGCCGTCAGCTTGCAGCCGGTGGTCAGCATGGGGGCTGTCGCCTGTCCGCCGCCGCTGCCCATTTCCACGACCTCGCTGCCCGGACCGATGGGGATATACTCAAAGATCATTTTGTAAAGTTCGGGTACATATCCCGGACGAAACTTCTCGTAGGTCGAGGCCACCGTATCGAATGTCCAGCCCAATCCACGGATAACAGGCATAGCAACACCTCCAATAATGTTTCTCTATTTTACCATAAGGAAGTATCCTGTGCAAACAAAAAATCACCCTTTCTCCTTACAGAAAAAGGGTGACTTTGTATGTGCATAATTCAGCTATGTGTATTGTTTTGTATGTCGCAGCTCAGACGTTTCCAAAAATAACAGCTTCCAAAAAAGTTATCATTTTCAGCGCTTTCCACCCAAAACAAGCAATTTAACAACCGAAAAAGTTCAGATTACTCCTGCTCCCAGTTGTGCCAGACATTCTGGACGTCGTCGTTGCCTTCGAGCATTTCCAGCAGCTTGGTCATGTTCTTGATGTCATCCTCGCCGGTCAGCTTCATGTAGTTCTGGGGAACCATCTCGACCTCAGCCTCGACAAAGACAAAACCCTGCTCCTGCAGAGCGGCCTTGACGGTCTCGAAGTCATCGGGATCGGTTGTGATCTCGAAGATATCATCGGATGCATCGAAGTCGGCAGCACCGGCTTCCAGAGCCTGCATCATGACGGTCTCTTCGTCCAGCTCGCCCTCTTCATTGTTGATGACCAGGACGCCCTTCTTGTCAAAGGACCAGGAAACGCAGCCCGAAGCACCCAGACCTGCGCCGTACTTGTCAAAGTAGTGGCGGACGTCGGCAACGGTACGGTTGCGGTTGTCGGTCAGGCACTCAGCGATGACAGCAACGCCGCCGGGGCCGTAGCCTTCGTAGGTGTTGTACTCATAGTTCTCGGCAGCAGCACCGCTCTGGTACTTCTGCAGTGTGCGCTTGATGTTGTCGTTGGGGACGTTGTCGCTCTTTGCGCGGGAAATAACAGCAGCCAGCTTGGAGTTGCTGTTGGGATCAGCACCGCCGCCCTCACGGATAGCGATCGCCATTTCGCGAGCGTACTTTGTAAAGATCTTAGCCTTCTTGGCGTCAGCAGCGCCCTTTGTCTTCTGAATATTATGCCATTTGGAATGTCCCGACATAATAATGCCTCCTATACAGTAAAAAATTTAATTCAAAAATTAGAGTCACATAAAATGACAGTTTATTATAACATAGATTTTCAGAGGCTTCAATATCCCCTTGGGGGAATTTTGCAGTATGCCGTTCAAGAGTGGATGAGGTTTTGACATCTCTTCTCCCCTGCTGTATAATAAAATTATCTCAATATTATATCCGAACAGGAGTGTGTGAACCCATGTATAATTTCAACTATCACATCCCCACCAAGATCCTTTTCGGTCAGGGCAAGATCAACGAACTGCCTGCCGAGATCAAAGCGGTTGCTTCCCGTATCCTGCTGGTTTACGGCGGCGGCAGCATCAAGCGCAACGGCATTTATGATGCTCTGATGCCTCTGCTGCAGGAGGCCGGTATCGAGGTCGTCGAGCTTTCGGGCGTCGAACCCAACCCCCGTGTCACCACTGTCATCCGCGGCGCAGATCTCTGCCGTGAACACAAGCTGGAGGCCGTTCTGGCGGTTGGCGGCGGTTCCACCATCGACTGCTCCAAGGTCATCGCCGCATCGGCGCTGTCGGAAGGCGCACCCTGGGATCTGGTCACAGGCAAGACACCCATCACCACTGCTCTCCCCGTCTTTACCATTCTGACCGCTGCGGCCACCGGTTCCGAGATGAACAACACCGCCGTCATCTCCAATATGGAAACCAACGACAAGCTGGGTGTCAAGCATGATGCCATGCTGCCCCGCGCCTCGGTCCTCGACCCCACCTATACCTATACCACAGGCCATCACCAGACCGCTGCAGGCACAGCCGATATCATCAGCCATACCCTGGAAAACTACTTCTCCAAGGCCGATGACTTCACCCTGCTGGACGGCATGGCCGAAGCCATCCTGCGCACCTGCATCCAGTATGGCCCCACAGCCCTCAAGGAGCCCGAAAACTACGAAGCCCGTGCCAACCTCATGTGGGCCTCTTCCCTGGCCATCAACGGCAGCGTCCGTTGGGGCAAGGCCGATGCGTGGAGCGTCCACAGCATGGAGCATCAGCTGAGCGCCTACTATGATATCACCCACGGCGACGGTCTGGCCATTCTGACTCCTGCATGGATGGAGCATATCCTGTCTGATGCTACCCTCGATCGTTTCGTCCGCTACGGCGTCAATGTCTGGGGCATCGATCCCATGCTGGACAAGCGTGAGATCGCCGAGCGCTCTATCCTCATGACCCGTGACTTCTTCGTCCGTACCCTCGGCATCCCCGGCACACTCCGCGAAGTCGGCATCGGCGAAGAGCATCTGCAGATCATGGCCGAAAAGGCTTCCACACCTGCGCTGCAGACCTCTGCCTATGTCCCCCTCTTCCCTGAGGATGTATTGGCAATTTACAAGCGCTGCCTGTAAAGCCAAACTCCAGTACTCCAATACGCGCCGGCAGAATGGCGCGTCGATTTTGAGGCGATTCATTCGCCCAAAATCTATAAAATGAAATGGGGCCTCCGCGAATTGTAAACATTTCGTGGGGAACC
>JAFYOK010000302.1 GCA_017560175.1 Clostridia bacterium
ATCGAGAGCCTTGAGAGCGCTGTCCACCGTATCACAGGTCTGCCTGCCAAGGTTTACGACCTGCCTTCGATCGGTCTGCTGAAGGAAGGCATGGCTGCCGATATCACCGTCTTCGACTATGCCGGCCTCAAGTGCAACGCCGACTACGACTTCCCCTACCGCAAGAACGAAGGCATTAAGTATGTCATCGTCAATGGCGGCATCGCTGTCGAGAATGGTAATTTTACCGGTCTCAAGAATGGTAAAGTCCTCCGCAAGGGCAAGTAAAGCAACAGGCACCTATGGTGCTGTTGCGGCGATATATGCCTGATGGCATACGATATTCGCCTTGCGGCGAGTGATATTTGCTTCGCAAGTGATATTCGTCCTTTGGACGAGTTATAGAACAGAAAATTATAGAATGGGCGGCAGGCATCCTGCCGTCTATTTTTAAAAGGGGCAAGACAGGATGAATAACTATTTTATAACCACACCGCGGTTGGGGTTTGGCCTGTGGCAGCCGGGAGATATCGAAGCAGCGCAGACCCTGTGGGGCGATCCGCAGGTGTCACGCTATATCTGTGCAGCCGGAGTCTTTACTGAGGAAGAGATCGCCGCCCGTCTGGCGCTGGAGTGTACCAACCATGAAAGATTCGGCGTGCAGTATTGGCCGATTTTCAACCGCGAGAATGACATGCTGGTGGGCTGCTGTGGTCTGCGCCCTGTGTCGGGAGAGGCCGATGTATATGAATTGGGCTTCCACCTTCGTCCGCAGTATTGGGGCAGGGGATTGGCGGCCGAGGGGGCGAAGGCGGTCATCGTTTATGCAAAGGATACACTCCATGCCCGTCAGCTGCGTGCCGGACATAACCCGAAGAACGAAAACTCCCGTCATGCCCTGGTGGATAAACTGGGGTTTGTCTTTACGGGAGAGGAATATTATCCGCCTACAGGGTTGATGCATCCCAGCTATACAATGGAATTATGATGTTAAAGCCATCGGCAGAACCTCTGCCGATGGCTTTTTAGACTTCAAAAAATCTTAAACTTTCCTCGCTTGACAGTGTGTACCAACTGTGCTATAACTGTATTAAGACAACTGATACAGTTGATGATACACCGTCATGACAATTTATCATCCATAGGAGGTGGTCTTTTGATCTCGTTAAATCATCGCGACAGCCGTCCGATCTACGAACAGATCAAAGATAACTACAAAAAGCTTATTCTTTCGGGCGCCATTCTGCCCGATGAGCGTCTGCCCTCGGTTCGTGAACTGGCTGCTCAGCTGGCCATCAATCCCAATACCATCCAGCGCGCTTACCGTGAGCTGGAAAGCGAGGGCATCATCTATACCGTCCCCGGCAAGGGTTCGTTTGTCGGAAAGGCCAAAGAGGTCGAAGAAGGACGGAAACAACAGTTATTATCCGAGTTTGATCAGATGGTGGCGCAGATGCTTCTGGCGGGCATTACCAGAGAAGAACTGCAGCGCCGTATTGCACAGGAAGGAGGCAGATAAAAACATGATCAAAGTTGAAAATCTTGTGAAGACTTTTGATGGGTTCCGTGCTCTCGATGGTCTGAACCTGAACGTCCCCAAGGGAGGTATTTATGGTCTGGTCGGCCCCAACGGTTCGGGCAAATCCACCGTCATTCGCCATATTACCGGTATCTACCGCCAGGACAGCGGTATTGTCACGGTCGACGGTCAGCCGGTCTATGAAAATACCGATCTCAAACGCCGCATCGCCTATATTTCCGATGATGTCTATGCCTTCCTTTCGGCCAATATCGGCGATATGCGCGACTTCTATCGCGGTATGTATCCTCATTTTGATATGCAGCGTTTTGAAGCTCTGCGCGAAGCCTTCCCTCTGGATGAGAAGAAGGCCATCCGCCATTTGTCCAAGGGCATGCAGAAGCAGGCAGCTTTCTGGCTGGCCATGTGCTGCCGTCCCGATTACCTCATCCTCGATGAACCTGTCGATGGCCTCGACCCGGTCATGCGCCGCCGTGTATGGAGCATCCTCATGGGTGATGTCGCCGACCATGGCACCACAGTTCTGGTTTCTTCCCACAACCTCCGCGAGTTGGAGGATGTCTGCGACCATGTCGGCATCATCGACCACGGCAAGGTCCTCATCGAGCGCTCGCTGTCGGAACTGCAGGACAACATCGTTAAGCTGCAGGTGGCCTTCAAGCCTGAGCAGAACATCGAACTTTCCGGCCTCAATATTCTGCACAGTCAGACAACCGGCCGTGTGCATACCCTCATCGTTCGCGGCAGCCAGGCCGAAATCACCGCACGCATGACAGCCATTGAGCCCCTCTTCTTCGATCTGCTGCCGCTGACCCTGGAAGAGATCTTTATTTACGAGTTGGGAGGTGTTGACTATGCAGCGCACAGCATCGTTCTTTGATCGCACATTGTTCTTTAAAGGTGTCAAGCGCACCATGCCGCTGTGGCTGACCCACTTTGTCATCTGGGTGCTGGCTATGCCGGTCATGGTGGCCAATGCCATGGACAGCGTACTGGGTGTCAATCACACCGATATTCTGGAAATCGGCGAGTATGTCCTCTATACCGTTCATATCGGCGGTACGATGATGTCCTGTTTCTTCTGTGCCGTCATTGCCGGCGTACAGAACAATTATCTGATGAATGCCCGCAGCACCAGCTTTTATCATGCTCTGCCGGTTCGCCGCAGCACCATTTATACCACAAACCTGTTGGTCACATTGAGCACCACTGTCCTGCCTGCCGCACTGGTCGGTCTGATGACTCTGGGCGTTGAGATGACCAAGGGCTACGGCCTCGGTGGCCTGCCTGCACTAATGCAGTGGTTGGGCATCTATATGCTCCAGTGCCTGTTCTTCACAGGCTTTGCAAATCTTTGCATCCATGCCACAGGTCATGTGGCGGCGGCTCCTGTCATTTATGCCATCCTCAACTTCACCGCCGTTGCGGTGGAATATGTCGTACGTTATATTCCCACCCTGTTCCTGTACGGTCTGACCTATATCGGCGAACTGCGCGCCACAAAACTGTCTCCCATCTGGCATATCTACAGCCATTGTGGCCCCGATCTGATCTATGAGAATATGGAAGAACTTCGCAATGTTCCCGTAGAATTGAGCTATAAGGGCATGGGTTATCTGGTCGGTCTGGCGGTTGTCGGCCTGGTCATGATGGTTCTGGGCTGGCTGCTCTATCGTGTACGTCACAGCGAGCAGGCCGGCGAGATTATTGCCATCAAGCCCCTGCGCCCGGCATTCAAATACTGTGTCACCCTTGGTTTTACCCTCATTCTGTCCATCGTCCTCTATGCCGTATGCTACATGGCTCGTGTCGACAACGATTCCAGCCCCTTGTGGTTCACCATCTGTATGCTGGTTTCGGCGGCCATCGGCTACTTCGGCTCAGAAATGCTGCTGCAGAAATCCTTCCGTGTATGGAAGAAGAGCCGCATTGGTTTTCTGGTCTGTGCCGTTCTCATCTGTTTGGGCGGTGCATCCCTCCGGTTCGATCTCTTCGGTGTGGAAACCTATATTCCCAATGCAGATGAGGTCGAACATCTGGTGGTCGATGCAAATTATCGCGGCTACGACCTGGATATCTATCCCGATGATGCAGGTTATACCGATGCGGTTGCCCTCCATCAGCTGATCGTCGACAATAAGGAGATCAACCGGGAGATGCGCAATGCGCGCGATAACGGTGGTCCTGTCGATACAATGACCACCCATTATATGTGGGTTCGTTTCCACTATTATCTGAAAAACGGCATGGCAGTCGATCGCGAATACCTTATCCCGGCATGGCAGTATGACTCGGAAAACGACAACATCTATGCAGAGATCGATGACTTCCTGGGCTACCATGCGCCTCTGAAGGCTCTCTATGATGATCAGGTCTTTATCTGCCGCGCCTTCCCATCCTTCTTTGAGGAAGCCGATCAGTACGAGATCTATCATGTTAATGTCTATCCCTATAATCGATATGAAGGTAAGGATGAACTGATCTTCTCCAATATGCTCTACGGTAAGCTGGAGGAAGCGGTACGCAAGGACATCGAAGCCGGTACACTGATCAAAGAATACGAGGCTTACTATAAAACTGTCGAGCCTAAGGAACAGCAGGAAGAGCCCTGGTATGATCTCAATATCGACCAGCGCAAGCCTGCCGAGTATGGCGATGGCTATCAGTATGACTACCATTACTTCACGGTCACACCGGCAGCCGAGCATACCTATGCACTGCTCAACGATGAAAACAACTATATCAGCGGAGATATTCCCGAAACAGTCATCGTCACAAAAGACTGATATAATCGCCCACCATTCAATTCTTTTATAGCATGAGCTTCGGCTCCGATCTGCCTGCAAACAGACCGGAGCCGAGGTTCTTTTTATGCCATTGATTGACAGTTTTCCTCATGGAAGTTATAATACCATACATACTATAAAAAACGTGGAGGTCTATCATGCCCGTATTTTCCGTCAAATCGATCATGACCAAGAAGGACTGGCGCAAGTTCATCACCGTTGCCGTTCTGCGCCGCAATCCCAAGGTCATGCTGATTATTAACGCTATGGCTCTGGGCGGTGCATTCATGCTCAGCTGGGATTCCGTGACAGGTTTTGATTTTGTCAAGATGTGCAAGCTGTTCACCGTCATGTGGTTTGCTGCTGTTTCTGCCATCCTGTGGGTCAGCTTCCGTGCCAATATGAAGCGTATCGATCAGGATAAGCGTGCCTTTACCGAGCCCGGCACTTTCAATTTCTATGAGGAAAAGATGGGCATCAAGGCACCTACCGTCAAGATGCAGACCAAGGTTCCCTACACCAGCTTCTGTGCCTGCCTGGAAAGCCGCGATTTCATCATCTTTTATGTCACGCCCGAAGAGGGTATCGCCCTCTGCAAGCGCGATGTCGAGGATATCGATGGTCTGCGCACCTTCCTCAAGGAAAAGTTCGGCGAACGTTTTGGTAAAATGTAATGTGAAAAAAGCACCCGAAAGGGTGCTTTTTTAATGAAGAATGAAAAATGAAGCGCACCTGCGGTGCATGAAAAATTGTGGTGCCTGCGGAGCATTCATAGGGGCGATTTTCAAATCGCCCCAAAAAA
>JAFYOK010000303.1 GCA_017560175.1 Clostridia bacterium
ATGTGGACATCCCCGAAGGCATCACTACCATTATGTCGGGCGCTTTTGAAAAGTGCAGCAATCTGGAGACGGTCACCATCCCTGCTTCGGTCGATCGAATCGACAATCGTCCCTTCGATTCCTGCACATCGCTGGTCTCCATTACGGTAGATGAAAACAACAAGAACTATACATCGGTGGACGGCGTTCTGCTGGGCTGGTTCGGCGGCGACCTGATCCAGTATCCGGCCGGCAGGGAAGAGGAATATACCGTTCCCGAAAGCGTCATCCGCGTTTCCGACCATGCCTTCCGCATGGCTAAGACCAAGTCCATCCGTTTCACGGGCGAGGCTCCCGAAATGGGCGACTATGTCTTTGAAAGTGTTTTTGCCGAAGTCCGTTATCCCTATGGTTCGGAGGCATGGGCAGCCGTTACATCCCAGAACTACGGCGGCGCATCCATCAAGTGGATCGCCTGCAATCCCATCACCGGCAAGGATCTGGTGGACCGACGTCTGGCCGACCTGACCGATCTGGACTTCATGGCCTTCTCTCAGCTGGCCTACCGCGATTTTACCAATGCAGAACTCAACCGTCCGCTGGATGAACTGGTAGGCGACTGGAGAACCAATGTCTGGTCCAACCGTGACATTACCTATACCGAGCTGATCGAAAACATCGGCGAATGGATGCCGGTGGATACCTTTGCGTCGGATATCGACGGTTATTATGCCGTCCTGTTTGCCAACGGCTTCGGCGAGGCTGTCCTGGCCTATCGCGGCTCCATCGCCATTACCAAGCTGTTCGATATGTTTACCGCAGACCAGTGGGATGCCATTATGGACTGGCTGGTCAACGACTTCCCCATGGAGGTCTTTGACATACTGTCTCCCCAGGTCTATCTGGCGCTGGACACCTTTGATGCGGTAGCGGCAAATTATCCTCTCGATCAGCTGGTCACCACCGGCCACTCTCTGGGCGGTACGCTGGCCAATATTACGGCAGCTTATTCGGGCGTCCGCAGCGAGAGCGTCAATGCCATTTCTTCGCTTGATACCGTTTACAGCTACGAACCCGGCTATATGGGCGAAAACTTTACGGGCGTTGAGAATTGGGATATCGAGGACCATGCCAACCGCAATGATATTCTGGCCGGTGTATACGAAGCCTGGTTCACCACACGCCTCAAGCCTTATACACAGCATGAAAGCCTCTATGGCGAACTCAGTCTGGGCAGCAACCATTCGGTCTATTCGATGATCGACCGCAATGAGAGCGGTAAGTTGACGGTCACCGAAACATCCGGCGGCTTCCGCCCTGAAAAACCCATCAGCACCTCTCTGCTGTCCTCCCTTTCCATGCTCAAGCTGGGTACTGCCAATGATGAAAAACTCACATGCTATGTGACCGGTGCGCTGTACAACAGCCTGTACGGCGGCAGCGGCAACGACAGACTGGTTGGCGGCCTGCTGAATGACACGCTGATCGGCGGCCCCGGCAACGATCATCTGGACGGCGGCTACGGCGATGACACCTATCATTACTATGAAGGCCACGGCAGCGATACCATTTATGATGTCAGCGGTGCCGATACCCTGTGTCTCTACGGCTACGCGCCCAAGTATGTCACCATTGATTCCGATGATGATTTCGTCAAGCTGTATGACAACGACCGTCTGATCGTAAAGATCGACAAGAACAGCCGCTCGGCCAAGTCGTCCGATTTCACGCTGAAGTTCTACCAGAGAGGCTATCATCCCGCAAACAAATATGAAACGGTCAATATCGGCAAGTATTTTACTGCCAACTTCACCGAGCGTGTTGCCGTCGGCTGTCCCGTTGATATTGATATCGTCGATGGACAGGGCAACGTCGTTTATACCGTCCGCGACGGTGAGGAAGGCGAATACTATACAGAATACGGCAACTTCTATGTTTATATGGAAGAAAACGGCGAGTATGGCAAGATCCTCGACCTGAAGGAGGGCTATACCATCCGCATCATCGGTCTGGATAAGGGCACTATGGAAGTCACCCATTGGTCGGTCGACGGCGATGAACTGACCGACAACGGCACTGCAGAAAATATTCCCGTCCGCGAAGGCTCGGAGAATATCTTTGACGTCGATAGGCTGGGCTATCGCTGTCTGGTGGACAACGATGGCGCTATGCGTCCCCTGCAGCAGGAAGCTGCCGACGAGGAACCACGCGATATGGAATATACCCTCCACAGCGTGCTGCTGTATAACGAAGATGGTGTGATGGATGAGGTGCCGGACGGCCTCTTTAACGCCAGCGTCGCATTGGAAAACCATGCTTCGACCCATACCGATACCGTCATGCTGGCTCTGTACAGCGCCGATGGACAGCTGCTCGATCTGATGGGCCAGTCCCTGCAGGTGCAGCCGGGCGGAACGGCAAGACCGATCTTTACGCTGGACAACAGCGATGGCCGAATCGCCATGATCCGTGCGTTTGTTGTATCGAAGGCCGGCGGTATGGTACCGCTGGGCAATGTTATGACAGCAGGCAGTATTTCCTGATTTTATGTTAAAAGGCAGAGTGATTTTCACTCTGCCTTTTTTATGCCTTCCCCAAAGGGGAAGCCTGTGGCGAACGGAAGCCTTACACTAAGCTAATCGTCCGAACCTTGCGCAGCTCAGTTCGGTCACAGGGGAGAGGACGATGCTGCTTTTATTGCACTAAGTAAGAGCATATCCGTACCATATAGTACATCGAGCCGGACGTTGGACCAACCGGATCCGTCCGGCAGAAGGG
>JAFYOK010000026.1 GCA_017560175.1 Clostridia bacterium
ACGCCGCCCATGCCATTCTTTTCGACTTTGACTTCCACCTTATGGTCGGGCAGAACGGGGAACTTGAAATAGTCGTTGATAAAGGCTTCTTCCGTATCCGATTCCAGCGCCCACCGTACCACATTGTTGGGGGAAGGCAGACGGATCTGGGAATTGATGTGGTAATAGTCATAAAAATCGGCCAGCGCATAGGTCTTGGTGCGCTTTTCTCCGGCAGGGACTTCTTCGGCCAGAGCAGCGGCAGGCTTGAGCATATTTTCGCTTTCCTCTTCTTCCAGGTCGATGGAGCCGGTGGAGCTCATGCCCATGCCCGAGAAGCTGTGGATCTCCAGATATGGGCCGCTGGAAGAGCTGTGGCCCCGTTCTTCGGTAAAGAAGAAATCAACATCGGTCGTGCCTCCCACTGTGTGGAAGATGTCCCAATAGAGGTGTTCGTTCATGGTGGCACGCATGGAAGTGGTAACGCCTGTGGCAGCAGAGGGATCACCGCAGAGGTCTTCCATGACAACATAGACATCATCGGCCCGGGCAGCCAGCACCGCCTGTCCGCCGATGGTCAGCAGAAGGGCGAGGGTCAGCAGGGCGCTGATGACAAGAAAACGGGTCTTCATAGGCTACTCCTTTCTGTCCAGCCTTTCGAGGGCATCGAGGACACGATCGCTGCGGTAGGCGTAGGTCTGTTTGATGAAGTCGGTGAGGGAAAGGCCATCTTCATCCAGCTGCTCGGCCGTCACATCGGCAGCCACGGTACGATCCTTGAGGATGACGGCACGGGTGACGAAGTGCTCGACTTCTTCGATGAGGTGGGTGGAAAGCAGGATGGTTTCGTTGGGTTCAAGGATGCCCAACAGGACTTTATAGAAGTCTTCGCGGTTGAAGATATCATTTCCGGCAAAGGGCTCGTCCATGAGGATATAATCTGCACCCTGGCAGAGAGCCAGAATGACCTCAAACTGGTTCTTCTGTCCGGTGGACATTGCATTGAGCCTGCGGTCGTGGGGGAGGGAGAAGAACTCCATCAGTGCGTTGTATCTGTCATCCTTCCAGTTTGGAAAATGCATCTTGTAAAACTCCCGATGCTCCCGGGCAGTCAGCGCAGGGAAGAAGGAATGTTCGCTGGTGGCAAAAGACAGACGGGCGATGTTCTTATGATCGATGGGCCGGCCATCCAGCAGGATGGCACCATCATAGCGCAGCAGACCGAGAATACATTTCATTAAGGTGGTTTTGCCTGCGCCGTTGCCGCCAAAGAGGCCGATGATCTCGCCATGATCGAGGGTCAGACTGACATTTTCCAGAGCAGGGCGGCCGGTATAGGTTTTTCTAAGATTTTTGATTTCCAGCATCAGAATAGTCCTCCTGTCAATTCGGAAATGAGAAAGGGAATCTGGTTCGGCACGATGCACCGGGGCGGTACAAGCCAACAGTAAAAAGCATAGTAGAGTGCCATCAATAAAGCGGCGATGACAATGGCCAACAGGGCGGAAAGCAGCGGCACGGTCAGGCAGCGGCGGTGCAGATCCCAACGGTCGGGCAGGCGGCGCATGGTATAGATGCTCATGCTGCCCTGGCGGTGGTAGAGGTAAAAGGTCACAATGGCAATGATGCAGCCCAACAGGATGACCCCGAAAAGAAGAAACCACGGAAGGATGATCTCGCTGAACATGGGCATCATGGTATCTTTATAAAAGATCTTTTTGCCGCCTTCTTTATAGAAAAGGTTGTTGTACTGGGCGTAGATGCACAGGGGTGCAGGAAGGGTGAACAGAAAAGCGATATCAAAAACCGCGCAGATGCGCTGAAATGTGGTTTTTGTATCGATGCCCAGAGGCAGATAGCGGGCAAGGGTTTTATAGAAGTTATTCTTCATGGGGATCCCTCCATGTGTGACGCAGAGCGATGGCGGTCAGCCATGCGGTATAGACCATGGTGAAAATATCCATCGCCGAGTTGCCCGGATTGCGTACGAAGGTAAAGATGGTCAGCGCCACCAGCATGAGCGGTGCCCAACTGCGGCTGCCGCGGCGCAGATGCAGAGAAAATGCCGAGCAGCAAAGTCCAAGACAAGGATAGAGCAGAGCATTGCGCAGATGGCGTGGGACATCATGGAGAGGGAAGAGGCTGTGCAGCAGGTCGCTGCGGTAGGTGGCCAGCAGCCATGCCGAGGGACTCAGACCTTCGCCGAAGGGTGAAGCGGCATAGAGGTGATGGAACAGGAAATACATACCCACCTGCCAGAGCGCCAACAGTACAAAACAGAGGGTGTAGTAGATTGCCCAGGAAATATGGATCTCTGCTTCGGAGATCGACAGGCGGCGGAGGGTATAGGACAGCTTGCCGCCCTTCTGTTCGCAGCCGGTCAGCAGAAAAAGGACACAGAAGAGCAGAAAGACTGCGCCGAAAATGAGTTCGGGTCGAATACTTTCCATGATCTGTTCAAAAGAGGGGATAGCGTTGCCGTATCGATTGGACAAAGCTGCAGACATGGCGCGATGAAAGAGAAAATATTCCAAAGCGCCGGCGGCTGCAAGCAGGACAGCCACCCAACGGAAGGTAGGGGTGACGGCCAGCATCAGAGCGGAAATGCGTTGTTTCATAAGGTTTCACTCCTTTAAATCTCTGCCCAAAGGCGGGCAAGGGCGGCGAGGGCTTCATCTTTGGAAACCCCCATCTGTTTCATAGCAGCGACGGCTGTGCGTGCGTGAGAGTCCAGCAGATCGTCGCGGATGGCGGCCGTTATTTCATCGTTGATGACTACGCAGCTTTTGGCACCGGGGGTGGAAGAGATCAGACCTTCTTCCTCCAGCAGTTTATAGGATTTCTGAACGGTGTTGGGGTTGACGCCCAACAGCGCCGACAGGACTCGTCGGGATGGCATTTCGTCACCATCTCGGATGGTGCCTGCGGCAATGCCTTGCTTGATATATAAGATGATCTGCTGATAAATGGGACTGTGGTCATTTGGGATAAATTGATCGAAAGAGATCATAAAGAGGAAGATCCTCCTTTCGGGAAATGGGATCAACTGTATTATTCGAGTAGTACAGCTTAACTGTATTATACCTGTGATACAGTTGCTTGTCAAGTAGTCGGGTAAAGCACAAAAGAAAAAGCCCATCCGATTTTAACGTGATCAGATGGGCTTTATATATTTAAAAGTATCAATTCGATTTTGCGCGGACATGTGCCGGGCAAAATCACCGTAAACCGCCGGCTTTTCCGCAGAAAAGCGGCGAAACCGGCCCGCAGGCCGGAGCCTTTTGGGACGTGAAAACCAGCAAAGCGTTTTCACGCCCAGCAGAATTTATCTGCAGAACTTTTCGATATAGTTCTCAAAGGCCTGCTTGATGACTTCAACAGCCTCAGCACGGTTGTAAACACCGTTGACCTGGGCTTCACGGGTGGGCTCCAGGTGCTTATAAACACTGAAGAAGTGACTGATCTCTTCGGAGATATGGATGGGCAGCTCGGAAAGATCCTGATAGGAGTTATACATGGGATCCTCGAAAGGGATGGCAATGATCTTCTCGTCGTTGGCACCGCTGTCGCGCATGGAGATATAACCGACGGGGTAGACGCGGACGAGGCTCATGGGACGGATGGGCTCACTGCACAGAACCAGAACATCCAGGGGGTCGCCGTCATCGGAATAGCTGCGGGGAATGAAACCGTAGTTGGCAGGGTAGTGGGTAGAAGTATAAAGGATACGGTCGAGACGGAGCGCACCGGTCTCTTTGTCCAGTTCATACTTGTTCTTGGAACCCTTTTCGATCTCGATGACAGCCAGAAAATCTTCCGGATGCATACGGGCAGGTTTGATATCATGCCATAAATTCATATATATGCTCCTTTCGGGGGATGATGCATAAATCTTACTTTATCTCAATACCATATTATACCTCTCATTTCAATAAAAAACAAGATAGCTTATTTATTTTTGTAACGCATCAGCACCTTGTCTTTTTGGGTCGAACATGGTATGATGGAAATAGCTTTCTGCCGCTGGACGGAGAAGAAAGCGAGAATAAAGAGAGGATGTTTTTTTATGGAAAAACTGTTCAAGCTCCGTGAAAACGGTACCAATGTGCGTACCGAGGTCATGGCAGGTTTGTCCACATTCATGACAATGGCTTATATCGTTGCTCTGAATCCCAACCTGCTGACCAACTGGGACACCGGTTCCCCCCTGTGGAACGCTGTCTTTATGGCCACCCTGATCTCGTCTGCTGTCGGTACCATCACAATGGCCTTCCTGGCCAACAAGCCCTTCGTCATGGCGCCCGGTATGGGCCTCAACAGCTTCTTTGCTGTCGTCGTTTCCAATATCGTCGCTCTGACAGGTCTGACCTATGAGGCTTCCTTCAATGCTGCTCTGTGCATCATTCTGGTTGAAGGTATCGTCTTTATCGTTCTGACCTTCCTCAAGGTTCGCGAAAAGATCGTCGAAGCCATCCCCCTGGGCATCCGTATCGGCATCTCGCCCGCCATCGGCATGATGCTGCTCAACATCGGTCTGGGCTCCAACGCCGGCGTCTATTCTGAGACCGGCGGCCCCTTCTACATGCTGGGCACATTCTTCACCAACCTGACCCCCTCCATCTCCAAGGAGGCTATGGGCTCGGGCTGGAACACCATGCTGCTCTATGTCATCACCACATTCGTCGGCCTCTTCCTGATCGTTGCTCTCAATCACCGCAAGATCAAGGGCTCGGTTCTGTTTGGTATGCTGGGCGCATCGGTCGTCTACTGGATCGGTAACTTCATGATGGGTGTCAACCCCTTCGCATCCCTGCAGGGCGCATCCTGGGCACCTCCCTTTGCCGATATGTTCCAGATGACATTCTTCAAGTTCGACTTCGCATCTCTGCTGGAGATCGGCTGGCTGTCGGCTGTTATGCTGATCGTCACCTTCTGCATGATCGATATGTTCGATACCATCGGCACACTGGTTGGCACAGCTGCCCGCGCCGGTATGCTGGATGAAAAGGGCAACATGCCCGGTATGCGCGAAGCTCTGTTCTCCGACGCTGTCGGTACAACCGTTGGCGCGCTGACAGGTACATCCACCGTCACAACTTTCGTTGAGTCGGCTGCCGGTGTCGAAGAAGGCGGCCGTACAGGTCTGACCGCGCTGGTCGCCGGTCTGTGCTTCCTGGCCTGCATGTTCCTGGCTCCCATCGCTGCTCTGGTTCCTCCTCCTGCAACATCGGCTGCGCTGATCTACGTTGGCGTTCTGATGGTTGGCGGTCTGAGAGAGGTCAACTATGATGATGTTGCACAGGTTCTGCCCATCGCCCTCATGCTGATCTCCATGCCCGTCACCGGCTCCATCGGTCACGGCATCGGTCTGGCCATCATCGCTTATGTTATCACAGCGCTGCTGACCGGCAAGAAGAATGAGATCTCCTGGCTGACCTATTTCCTGGCGCTGCTCTTCATCCTCAAGTTCTTCCTGGTCGTCTAAGATCATTTTCAACGCCCCGTCTTCGGACGGGGCTTTTTCTTTTGATGAAAGAAAAAATGCCCCGAAGGATTTTCCTTCGGGGCAGATACTTTGTTTGGGTTAGCCTTCGTGATGCCAGAAGCCGAGGACACGGAAATAATACATTTCCAGCTCCATCTGGTAGAGGGCAGCGCGGGTATCGAGCGAGTCGAAGTTGCCCGAAAGATCGATGAAGATCAGATCGTCGGGGTGGCCGTCGCCGGGGATGGAGCGGCGCAGACGCATGTTTTCGATGTTGAGCTTGGCTTCGGCCAGAGTCGACAGGGTCTGGGTCAGAGAACCATAACTGCGCTTGACAGCAAAGGCCAGAGACATACGGTTGCAGTCTTCCTTGCGAACCAACTTCTTGGAAAGGACAAAATAACGGCGGTCGCTGTCGGTGACGTAGGGACGGAAGCTGTGGTTGAGGTACAGATCACGCTTGTAGAAGCGGAGATAGATGTCGCTCAGGTCGTGGGTATTGGAGATAGAGAAAGCTGCATGAGCTGCTTCGCCGCGCTCGACCATGTCCAGCGCTTCGTCGACAGATGCGCAGGGGGTGACCTGCAGATTCAATGTGGCGGAAACATCTTCTACCTGATGGGCAGGGCAGACAACAATGCCTTCGGCCTCGGTATCGGTTACAGCCAGCTCATGGGGCAGCTTGTGCTCGGTATTGTGCTTGAGGGTCCAGCGGTACTGCTGACCGCGATGCATACGGGTGATGGTCGACCAGAGAGAGTTGGCCTTGAGCAGCAGCTCGGGCGGGAACTGGGCGGCAACGCTGCGGACATAGGCGGTCTCGGCAGCTTCATCAAAAATCTCTTCGTTGAGGTCGCGACGAGTCTCGGCCATCATGGCAGCGATGTCCATGCGCTTCTGGAAGGTTTCGGCCAGGGCATCATCGCAGGTCGAGATGATATGTGTCAGAAGTTTGAGCTGATTCATACGATCATTCCTTTATTGAGAATATGGAAAAATAATAAATTGATATGCCGCAGACGGCGACATCTGTATGTCTATATCATAGCCTAAAAAACGGAAAGCTGTCAACCGATGTAATTTACAAAAATGTTGGGATATGATATACTTATATTGCAAATATCCACTTATTTGATAAAAAACTGTAAACTTTTATTCCATTGGAGGATCTGTTATGCGATATGTAGATTTCCGCAGCGATACCGGCACACAGCCCACCGAGGAGATGCGTGCTGCCATGGCAGCAGCCATCGTCGGCGATGATGTCTATGGAGAAGACCCCACCACCAATGCGCTGGAAGAACTGGCCGCCCGTATGCTGGGCAAGGAAAAGGCCATGTTCATTTCGTCGGGCCACATGGGCAATCAGCTGGCCATCATGGGTCATACCAAGCGCGGTGATGAGATCATTGTCGGCCGCGAATCCCATATCGTCACCCACGAAGCCGGTGCCACAGCTCTGCTCAGTGGTGCCAACTGCTGTATCCTCGATTTCCCCGGAGAGATGCCCGACCCTGTCATGATCGAGCGTGCCATCCGTCAGAAAGATATCCACCATCCCGATACCGGCATGATCTCCTATGAGAACGCGCTGGCCGGCGGCCGTGTTGTGCCTCTGGATGTTATGAAGGCGGTCTGGGAAGTCGGTCAGAAGCATGGCGTCCCTGTCCATATCGACGGTGCCCGTCTGTTCAATGCAGCCACCGCACTGGGTGTTCCTGCCGGCGAGATGGGCAAGTATTGCGATACTGTCACCTGCTGCCTGTCCAAGGGTCTGTGTGCTCCCGTCGGTGCTATCCTGGCCGGTTCTGCCGAGTTTATCGACAAGGCTCGCCGCAATCGCAAGATCCTGGGCGGCGGTATGCGCCAGACAGGTATCCTGGCCGCAGCCGGCATCATTGCTCTGGAGAAGATGACCCTCCGCCTGCAGGAAGACCATGACAACGCCAAGTATCTGGCGCAGAAGCTGAGCGAGATCGAGTACATCACCTGTGATCCCGAGGCCGTTGAGATCAATATGGTCTTCTGCACCATCGATCAGCCGGAAGAGAAAAAGGCAGAAATGCAGGCCAAACTGCAGGAGATGGGCTATATCACCGGCGGCTATGACGGCGGCCCCACACGCTTTGTCACCAACAACGGCACCTCGCGCGCCGATGTGGACGGTCTGGTCGAAGCCATCAAAGCTTGTTTTTAAGGAAGATTCCGGTCGAAAAAGTAATGAAAAATCACCGGAATACATAGACAAGCAGACAAAACTGTGTTAATCTAAAGAGTGTAGATGCGGGCAGGGGAGACCTGTCTGCGCATCTGCATGTTTTGAAAAAATCTTAAATCTAAGATATAGGAGTGAATTACCAATGGTCAAGACATACAGCTACAGCACCATCGGCACCGGCATCTGCACACCTCAGTTCATCTTCCACATCGAAGGCGACACTCTGGTCGAGCTGGAAATGCCCCGCCGCGGCTGCGACGGTAACCTGAAGGGCATCGCATCTCTGCTCAGAGGCATGAACATCGATCATATCATCGAGCGCTGCGAAGGTATCACCTGCGGCCCTCGTGCTTCGTCCTGCCCCGGCCAGATCGCCGAAGGCCTCAAGGCTTACAAGCAGGCCGTCGCTATGGGCGAGATCTAAGTCTGCATCCAATTATCTTTCAATAGAACCGAAAGGGAATTACTACAATGGTTACTGTAAGAGAAATTCTTCACCAGCATGAAGAATACCTGGGCAAGCAGGTATCCCTCAGCGGCTGGGTCAGAACTGCAAGAGACGTTAAGGCCTGCGCCTTCATCGAGCTCAACGACGGTTCGGTCATCAAGAACCTGCAGGTCGTTGTTCCTGCTGAGAACGAGTTTTACAAGCTGGCTGCCGGCCTGAACGTCGGTACAGCTGTCACCGTCAAGGGTGTCATCAACCAGTCCCCCAACGCCCAGCAGGCTGTTGAGCTGACCGCCGATGTCGTCCTGATCGAGGGCGAGTGCCCTGCAGATTACCCCCTGCAGAAGAAGCGCCACACCATGGAGTACCTGCGTACCATCCAGCACCTGCGCCCCAGAACCAATACCTTCAACGCTGTTTTCCGCATCCGCAGCGAAGCTGCTTTTGCCATCCACAGCTTCTTCAACCAGCGCGGCTTTGTCTATGCACACACACCCATCATCACTTCCAGTGACGCAGAGGGTGCCGGTGCCATGTTCCGCGCAACCACCATCGATCTCGACAACGTCCCCATGACCGAGGACGGCCAGGTCGATTTCTCCAAGGACTTCTTCGGCACAAGCACCAACCTGACCGTTTCCGGTCAGCTGGAGGCCGAGGTCTTTGCGCTGGCTTTTGGTAAGACCTATACCTTTGGCCCTACATTCCGCGCCGAGCGTTCCAACACAACCCGCCATGCAGCTGAGTTCTGGATGATCGAGCCCGAAGTTGCTTTCAATGATCTGGAAGCCAACGCACAGCTGGCCGAGGATATGACAAAGTATGTCATCAACCACGTCCTCAAGGCCTGCCCCGACGAGATGGAGTTCCTCAACAAGTTCGTTGACAAGGGCCTCATCGAGCGTCTGACAAAGATCGCCAACGAAGAACAGTTCGGCCGCATCGACTATACCGATGCCATCGCCATCCTGGAGAAGAACAAGGATAACTTCGAGTTCCCTGTTTTCTGGGGCTGCGATATCCAGACCGAGCACGAGCGCTACCTGTCCGAAGTTGTCTTCGGCAAGCCCGTCTTCGTTCTGAACTACCCCAAGGAGATCAAGGCTTACTACATGCGCCTCAACGACGACGGCAAGACCGTTGCCGCTATGGACATGCTGGTTCCCGGTATCGGCGAGCTGATCGGCGGCAGCCAGCGTGAAGAGCGTCTGGAAGTCCTGGAAGCACGCATGAAGGAATGTGGCCTGAAGGCTGAGGAGTATGACTGGTACATGGAGCTGCGTAAGTTCGGCGGCGTTGTCCATTCCGGCTACGGCATCGGCTTCGAGCGCCTCATCATGTATCTGACAGGCATGGGCAACATCCGCGACGTCCTGCCCTTCCCCAGAACTGTCGGCAACAT
>JAFYOK010000304.1 GCA_017560175.1 Clostridia bacterium
ATGGTCAGAATCTCCGTTATGTCACCGCCCTCAGGGGCTTCGGCCATACCATGGCCATCGGAGCAGGGGAGACCTGCAGCTTTGTCGTGGAAGCCTGCGACATCTACGGCGGTACCACGTTGAGTGAGGTCGTCACGGTCACTTCTCCCGATAAGGAAAATGTACCTCCCAAGGCGGTCATTACCCCTAAGGAACTGATCGGTACAGTGGATACACCCATCACCTTCTCGGGTATGAATTCCACCGATAACGATGCTATCGCTTCCTACGACTGGAATTTCGGCGACGGAGAATATGTCCGTGCTGCTGTCTGTACCCACAGCTATGCCGAAGCCGGTACCTATACCGTCAAGCTGACGGTCACCGACGAGAGCGGCAACACAAACACCGACACCCGTACGGTCACTATCTATGATATCACCGCTGAGGATGCCGAATATGCTCTGCTGAAGGTCACCGTCCGTGATGACGTCCGTGACAATACCCCCGTCATTCCCGGTGCCAAGGTCATGGTCACCGCTGTCGACGGCAGCTTTGAAGTGATCGGTGAAACAGCAGCCAACGGCGTTGCATCGCTGGTCGTTCCCCGTGATATCGATGTGGTCATCACCGCCGCAGCATCGGAATATACTGCCCGTACGATCGACCGCACCATCTGTCCCGACAATACCCTGGGTATTTACACCTGCGAGATCGGCCTGACCCCCATGAACGTATCCATCCTTGACGGTTCGCTGACCGTTAAGGAGATGACCCTGCAGGAGATCATCGATGCAGGCATCGATGTCACCGCCCCCGAAAACCAGCACGTGGTGGAGTTTACCGTCACGATGGAATTCCAGGTCTCTCCCGATATCATTGCCAAGCGTCCGGTCACCGCTTATATCAATATGGTGGGCGACGTTCTTCCCACCCGTGAACCTCACGGCTGGGATTGGGATTTCGATTGGGAAGAAGACCCCGATGATGATGACGATAACAGTGACAATGATGACAACGTCAAGTGGCCCGACGATCTCAAGATCGGCGTATTCCCCCTGTCCAAGGAGGTCTATCTGGTCATCTACGGCCAGACCCACTGGCTCAAGGAAATGTTCAATGTAGAGCTGCTGGTTGCCAACAGCTCGGCTATGTATAACATCAGCGACTGTGTCGCGCAGCTGGAGCTGCCCGAAGGTCTGTCGCTGGCCACGATGATTTCTGAACAGCAGTCGGAAGTCATCAACCTGGGTACACTTGCCCCCAAGGCGAGCGCCAAGGCCAACTGGTATGTCTGCGGCGATGAGGTCGGCGAATACAACCTGACCGCCCATGTCAGCGGCGTCCGGGACGGCGAACCCTTTGCTGTTGATTTCACCACCGATCAGCCCCTCAAGGTCTATGCCGGCGAAGCCCTGCAGCTTAACATTCAGGCCGACATGTTTGCCGCCAAGGGTCTGATGTACCCCGTACAGTTCGAGCTGAAAAATGTCTCCACCAAGGAGCTGTATAATGTCAGCCTGAATATCTTCGGCGCTGCCTTCCAGAAGAAATACCACATTGAAGAGGTACGTTATGAAGGTGCCGGCGAAACATGGCAGTGGGAAGAAGGCATGAACCTTTCGGCCATTGTCTTAAAGCCCGGTGAATCCCTGGGCGGTGAGTTCCAGATCCGCTTTGCCGAAGATCTGGCAAAGAAGGAGACCCGCTATATGCTGACCGACAGTCTGTTCAGCATCACTGAAGGCAGCACCACCGAGATCCCCATCAACATCGAGCTGCGCGACAATACCTTCTTCTATCCCTCCCAGTACGTTAAGGGATCGGATGTCATGAGCGCCTTCTTCTATGACGACGACTTCTTTGCAGAGAGCGCAGAGACATTCAACCCCGAACTGGCCTACATGAGCCTTTGCTTCGAAGTTACGGCCTTCAATTCGGCCTATGCACCGGCGTCCGGCTATGATGCCGATATTGCAGGCCGCAATGCCCATGACCTGCTGGTCAAGCTGGGCTTCGACGCAGACGACATCGAGCTGCGCAGCCGTACGGCAGGCTACGAAGGCCAGCCCGACGATGATTCCATCGCCGCAACCATCGCTTCCAAGCCCTGGACCGATGGCGAAGAGGAATATACCCTCATTGCGGTTGCTGTTCGCGGCGGCGGCTATGAGTATGAGTGGCACGACAACTTCCTCATCGGCAGAAATGCCGACCATCAGGGCTTCTCCAAGGCCGCCGATAATGTTCTGACCGCTATCGATGAATACATCGCCGAGCATCAGATCACCGGCAAGGTCAAGTTCTGGATCACCGGCTTCAGCCGCGCGGCAGCTACAGCCAATCTGACGGCTGCCCGCATCATGGACGGTGTTCTGCAGAGTGCGATCACCTTCGGTAAGGAGGATATGTACGCCTACTGCTTTGCCACTCCGGCCAACACCACCAGCGATGCGATCCGCGACGAGCGGTATTCTACCATCTACTCCATCATCAATCCTGCCGATGCTGTTCCCATGGTGGCTCCTGCTGAATGGGGATACGACCGCTACGGCACCAACCTCTATCTGCCTTCGGCCGGTGTTTCGTCCAACTATTATGAATACGAAGATCTTATGCGCAATGCCTATGCCTACGTATCCAACCATAAGTACACCATGGACGAGTTCCGCACCAAGACCTTCATTATCATAGATGACAGTTCGGCAGAGATGATGGTCAGCATTCTGGTCAATAATCAGTTCTTCCTGCAGGAAGCCTTCCTTCAGGAATTTACCGAAGCTGTCTTCAATGGCAGCATCGGTTCGGTAAGCAACTATCGACTCCTTTATGAAGAAGCCCTCTGCGACCTGATCGGTATTCTGGCAGGCAACGAGATGGAGAGCGAAGCCCTGAAGAAGGAATTGACGGACGTTTTCGATCTTTATACAGTGGTTGATGCCATCCTGACCGAAAGCGGCAGAACGGCACTCAAAGTTCGCCTGGCCAATGTACTGGTCGATTATTCCAAGGTTTCCGAGCATATGGAGCTGGGCTTCGTCGCAGCCTATAATCTGGTTTGTGAAATCGAGGATCTGCTCTGGGATATGATCGTTAATTACAAGAGCTATGTCTACACACTGATCACTAATATCGATTATATCGGTCAGGCCCATTTCCCCGAGCTTTACATGGCCTGGATGCGTCTGCTCCAGAGCGAGAGCCAGTTTGACAAGAGCTGCTGGTATGAGGTCCTTGATGCAAATCGAGGTTACCGCAAGATCCACATCAACTGTCCCGTCGATGTGGAGATCTATGATGTCAGCGGCACAGAGCCTGTCCTCAAGGCCAGGTTTGTCGACGGTCAGCCTCAGGTCATCGAAGGCAGCAGCATGATCGCCTATGTGGATGATAACGGCCAGATGACCGCCTACCTGCCTTACGACAGCGAGTATGACATCCGCATTATCGCCACCGGCGATGGTCAGCTCAACTACAGCATCACCGAGGTCGATCTGACCACCGGCGAAAAGAACCGCACCAACTACTATGGCATCGAGATCACCGAAGGTGATCAGCTGACCGGCTTTGTCGCCGATCAGACAGAAGCAAATCCCGAGGCTTACAGCCTGCAGGGCACCGATGGACAGACCATCGAGCCCGACGAGCAGCTGGACAATGTCGAGATCATCCGTCATACCGTCCGGATCACCACCGAAGGTGAGGGCGTGGTCATGAACAGCGGCAGCGTTGTCCATGGCGACTTTGTAAAGCTGGAAGCCCATCCCACAGCAGGCAATCTGTTCCTGGGCTGGTATATGGACGATCAGCTGATTTCGGAAG
>JAFYOK010000305.1 GCA_017560175.1 Clostridia bacterium
CGGGAGGCGGTTTTTTGTATGAAGGCTTAGTGGCTCAGATATACGATTACAGACCCAGTTCCTCGTCAACAAGCAGGATGGTGGCAGGCATACCGTTCATGGGGAAGTGAGAGATCAGGGTCGCACGGCAGATGCAGGCAGGGCTGCCGCATTCGTAGCACTTGACACCGTCGCCGCAGGGCGCCTTAACACCCAGACGCTTGGCGTTGAGGGGTGTGGCAACATTGCGGACACGCCAGATGGCCTTTTCCAGATCCTCGCAGACCTTGTTCATGCCAACGACCAGATACTGATGCTTATGGCCGTAGGCCAGCGATGCCAGGCGGTTACCTGTACCGTCGATGTTGACCATTTCGCCGCCCATGGTCATGGCGTTGGCCGAGCAGATATAGACTTCGGCAGTGGCAGCCTTATCGCGGACGGCATTCTGGCTGCCGTACTTTTCGACATGCTCGGGGAGCCAGTGCCAGAAAACCTCGTTGGTCTTGCCCAGAACCTTGTCCAGTTCCAGCTGCTTGGCAGTCCAGCAGCCGCCGATGCCGACGGTGGTATTCTGAATATGAGCATCCAGCCATGCAGCAGCTTCTGCGCCGGTGGCCAGAGAAATAACTTCATAGCCACGCTTTTCCAGATTTTCGATCAGTTTTGCTTTATCAAACATAAGGCCGTCCTCCAAAGGTAATAAATATATGTCTTTAGTATAGTGCCAAGAGGAAGTGCTGTCAAGTTTTCTATAAAAAGGCCGCAGCTTTGCTGCGGCCAAAAGGGCTTATTTATCTGTCATACGAACGTCTGCCATAAACTGCTTTACACAGTCCCAGACCAGCAGCACGAGGACGATGCCCCAGACCGGCAGGTATTTGCCAAACTGCATGGGGCCGGCGTAGGCCAGCTGATCCTCGATGGCAGTAGCAGCGATCAGATGCACAAGGATAACGATCAACCACGAAAATGCCGTGGCGCGGGTCGCATCGGAAGTGTAGATGTTCTGGGTCGGCGGTACAGAGCCGCCGCCATAACGGTTTGCGATAAACACGGTGCGGCTCATCATGCGGACGATGTTTTTCTCGCGGTCCTTTTTGGCGTTGGTATCGTCCTCAACGATGAAAGAAGCCGTATTGAAAAATACCTGCACCAACAGCAGTGCGAGCAGGCCGCCAAGGAAAAGCAGCTTGGGGCCGTTATACAGTAGAATATAGGGAAGCACTGTCAGCATGGAAAGCAGCGAACAATAAAAATTGCGCCGATTTTTAATGATAAACTTCTTCATATAGAAACCCTCCTATATATTTATTATACTATATAGACCGGTGCTGCGGAAGAAAAGTTCCAAAAAAATCCCCATCCACAGCCTGTGGATGGGGATTTGCTTTTAGTGTTCGGGGGTATAAACTTCGTGAATGGGCAGGACAGTGACGAAAGCTGTGGGATCGATCTTGGAGATAAAGTCTAACAGCTTCTTATACTTGGCCTTGTCCATGATAGAAACGATCTCATGGCGGGTGACCTGATCATAAGCACCGTGGGCTTCGTAGATGGTGCAGCCGGCATCGAGATCCTTGAGGATGAAGTTCTTGATCTCATCTTCATACTTGGAAATAA
>JAFYOK010000306.1 GCA_017560175.1 Clostridia bacterium
ACAGAACGACGTCGCCGTCCTTCCATGGCCCCAAAAAATCTACGATTTTCCGGGGACCCCATTGATTCTATAGATTTGCGGCGAGTGAATCGCCTGCAAATCGGCGCCGCCATTCTACCGGCGGCGAAACGTCATTTCGTCCGGCGCTGAATCTTAGACGTTGAATCTGAACAGAACAACGTCGCCGTCCTTCATGACGTATTCCTTACCCTCGGAACGGACCAGACCCTTTTCCTTGGCCAGGTTGAAGGAACCGCACTCCATCAGCTGATCGAAGTGGACGATCTCGGCACGGATAAAGCCGCGCTCAAAGTCGCTGTGGATCTTACCTGCAGCACCGGGTGCCTTTGTACCGCGTGTGATGGTCCATGCGCGGACTTCGGGCTCACCTGCGGTCAGGTAAGAAATCAGACCCAGACGCTCATAGGACAGAGTGATCAGACGGTCGAGGCCCGACTTTTCAAAGCCCAGCTCGCCCAGGAACTCGGTCTTCTCTTCGCTGCTCATGCCGGCCATCTCAGCCTCCATGCTTGCGCAGATGGGCAGAACATCGCTGCCTTCTTCGATGGCAAATGCCTTGACAGCCATATAACCGGGATCGTTCTCATAGTCGCCGGCCAGCTGCTCGTCGCTCATGTTGGCGGCATAGATAACAGGCTTGTCGGTCAGCAGGTCAACAGTAGCAATGATCTCCTGATCCTCGGGGCTGCACTCGTAGGTACGAGCGGTCAGACCCTTTTCCAGATGTGCCTTCAGATCCTTCAGCAGGGAAACTTCGGCCAGATACTTCTTGTCGCCCTTAGCCAGCTTCTCACTCTTATCGATGCGGCGCTCCAGCATTTCGATATCGGAGAAGATCAGCTCGAGGTTGATGGTCTCGATGTCGCGCTGGGGGTTGATGGAACCGTCGACATGGATAATATTGTCATCGCTGAAGCAACGTACAACATGGACGATGGCGTCAACCTGGCGGATATGGGACAGGAACTTGTTGCCCAGACCTTCGCCCTGGGAAGCGCCCTTGACCAGACCGGCGATATCGACGAACTCGATGATGGCGGGTGTGATCTTCTTGGGATTGTAGATCTTGGCCAGCTCGTCCAGACGGTAGTCGGGAACGGGAACAATGCCAACGTTGGGATCGATGGTGCAGAAGGGATAGTTGGCAGCCTGTGCATTACCGCTGTCGGTCAGCGCGTTGAACAGGGTGCTCTTGCCTACATTGGGCAGGCCTACGATACCTAATTTCATATTTCTCTATATCTCCTTAAAAAATGCTCTATTTACTGCTTCCGAAGATATGCACAATCCTGTCAAACAAGAAAGGGCACACCATAACATTTTAATTATATCATGGTGTGCCCAATATCTCAAGAGTTCTAAACCAAATCACAAGTTTGTTCTCGATGTACTTCTTCGAACACCTTGCGCTTGACCAGTTTTTCGAGCCGACAAACAGGACAAACGGGCAATTAGGCGTACGCAGCAACTCGATAATTTTGTTGATGCCAATGTCGCTATAAGTAGCTGCTCTATCTCATCCAAAACATTACAATTATACTCCATGCTCGGAACAATATCAACGCTTTCGGAATAATACCACCCCGTTTTGCGGAATGATAATATAGTCTGCTCCTTCATATTGATATGATCTACCATCCAGATGGGACAGTCTGAGATAAGCATAAAAAACATACAACATGGAACAGTCCACGTTGCCTGTTTCCTTTTTATCCTATTCAAAAAACGTCACAACTGTCACAGACACTTACTTCTGTATGAGGCGGGATAATTAGGCCTTTGCTTAATATTGGATTCTGAAATAATCCAGATAGGCTTTATACTTATCCTGCGCTGTCAGACAGGTATCTGTCAGAAAGCCTTTTTCGTTGTTCCATTCCTTCAGGCCGCGGTAATAGAACATCTTCAGGTTCTCCTCTATGATGAACGGTACGATATTGTACTTCAGGCATTCTTTGAACATAATCAATCTGCCAACACGGCCATTGCCATCCTGGAACGGGTGGATCCTCTCAAACTTTACATGGAACTCCAGAATATCTTCGAAGGTTTTGGTATTCTTTGCATTGTACTCTACCAACAATGCTTTCATTTTATCAGCGACCTCTTCAGGGAGTGCTGTATCAGTTCCTCCGACTTCATTCGGCAGTCTCTTATACTCGCCAACGGCAAACCAATCCTTTCTGGAATCACTGGTGCCGTTCTTCAGAACCAGATGCAGCTCCTTGATCATCTTCTCGGTCAGGACCGCCTTTGCATTGTCAATGATCATATCGATGCAGCGAAAATGGTTGGCTGTTTCGATAATATCGTCGACATTCAGGGTTTCTTTCTCGACACCAATGGTATTGGTTTCAAAAATATATCTGGTCTGATCATGGGTCAACCGACTGCCTTCGATATGGTTAGAATTGTATGTCAAATCGATCTGTGTCTTGTGATAAATACCACCGGACTGTCTGGACTTCTTCTGCTCCTGCAGAATATCCAGTAAAGTGATCGGCTGATTTTTCTTTTTATTGGAACGCTCCGGCTTCTCGGCATTTTCCGGAATACTCCAGGTCTTGCCTGTAAGAAATGCGCCGTTTACACGTCCCTGTGTACAATAGTTTCTTACACTTCGCTCTGATACATTCCATTTCTTTGCGATCTCTGCAACCGAAAGATACTGCATAGGTTTCCCTCCATTCTTTATCTATAAGTATAGCACATTATCGGCAAAATATCTATATGCGCAAACTTAGGAAATTCGCATTTCTTGCCGATATCGGAAGTTTTCTCAAATCGACCTCAAATTCGATCGAAAAATCAGCCGTTTTTCTGAAGGTCTGAAGGCAATTCCCTTCCGAAGAAAAATGGATTAGAATCGATTCTGAGGCAATTCTGAAGCACTCCGCTCT
>JAFYOK010000027.1 GCA_017560175.1 Clostridia bacterium
GTCATCGGTCAGATGCCCTGGGGCATCAACCGCATCAAGGCCACCTTCAACGAAGCCGAAAAGGATCTGGTCAATGGCCTGCTCTTCCCCATGCACTTCTATCACAGCCGTTGGAGCGAGCTGAAGGAAGACGATCACATCGTCTTTGAGGAAGGCTATACTGCCGATCCGCTGGCCGGATATACCTATCTGGGCACCTACCGTCCCTACGATACCGATTCCTTCTTCACCCGCGAGACCGAAGTAGACCAGGCCAACCTTGACCGCAACATCGGTATCCTGAAAGAAATGGCCGCCGAGTGTCTGTCGAACGGTATCGACCCTGTCTTCTATGTATCCCCATCTATCTCTCGTATGCCCGAAACACAGATGACCGAGATCAAAGATGCGCTTTCCGTCATCGATGGCGCATTCGTGCTCGACTGCAATATCCTGTTTGAAGAAATCGGCGCTGACCCGGCCACCGACTTCTACGATCCCCTCCACTACAATGCCGGCGGTGCCGAAAAGTTCAGCGCATGGTTGGGCCGCTGGACAACAGAACATCTCTCTGTGGAGCCTTGCGATGCAGATGCTGCCCTGTGGCAGAGCCGTCTGGAACATTTCCGTTCCTTCCGTGAAACTCCTCTGACTCCCGTGGAAGAAAAGAAATAACAACCAAAAGGGATCACTCATTCTGAGTGATCCTTTTTCATGCCATAAAAAATCCCCCTCCCGGAATGGGAGAGGGATCGGTGTTTTGATTTAGAACTTGATGTTCTCCAGGGGAACCAGGTACTGCTGGCGGCGATTCTCCTGCTCGGCGAGATAGGAAACGTCGCCCGAATTGTGGAGATCCTGGATGTACTGGTGGTGGTTCTCCATGATGGCAGGATTGTTGCGGCTGAGCAGCAGCATAGCGATGGAAGAGCACTGGTCGGCAGCGCGCTCCAGGTTGGTCAGAGTTTCCATAAAGATCAGACCATTGTCGACAACGCAGACACCGCGGCGCAGACGATCTGCATGGCGGTTCTTCAGCATGAGGACCATATCGTCGATGACCTCTTCCAGAGGCTCAATGCGGCGTGTGGTCTCTTCGCTGCCGGTCTCGAGGGCCTTTTCGGTCAGACGCAGGATCTCGCCGATGGCATCAGTCATGATGGTCAGCTCCTGACGTGCGCCGTCGGAGAACTTGAGGTCGGCAGCAGCCATACGCTGAGCCAGCTCATCGTAGTTGGTGGCATAGTCGCCGATGCGCTCCAGGTTGGGACCGATCTGCATGAGGATGTTAAGCTCGCGGCTGTCCTTCTGATCCTCGATGGAACGGGACAGTTCGATCAGATAGTTATCGGCAATATCGGTAAAGCTGTCGAGGCGCTCTTCGCGGGCATTGATGACTTCGGAAGTATTCTCGTCATACTTGTCAAACTGCTGCAAGCTGAGCAGTGTGTTGTCGCGGGCAGCACGAGCCATAACAGCCAGAGACTTGCCAACGGCCTGCAGAGCCAGCGCAGGAGAGATCATCAGCTTTCTGTCCAGTGCAGACAGTTCGGGGTACATATCGGCTTCCTGCTCCTCGTCCTTGACCACCTTGCAGGCGATGTTAACCAGAACACCGGTGAAGGGCAGCAGGACAACAGCGGTCAGCAGATTGAAGATGGTCTGGAAGTCGGCGATACCACCACTGTTGACAACGCTGCCCCACAGATTGGGCCAGAAGCCGGTCTTCTGCAGCAGGGTCATGGCGATCATGAAGAGGATGGTGCCAACGGTATTAAAGACGATATGAACGATACCGGTTCGCTTAGCGTCCTTGGAAGTACCGATGGAGCAGACCATAGCGGTGGTGACACAGGTACCCAGATTGATACCCATGATGATGGGATAGACCAGATTAAAGGTCATGGCACCTGTGGACGACAGGGCCTGCAGAATACCGACCATAGCCGAAGAGCTCTGGACGATAACGGTCAGAACCAGACCTGTGAGGATACCCAGCAGAGGCATGGTACTGAAGCGGCTGAGCAGATCGGCAAATGCCTGGGATTCCGACAGAGGATCAACAGCATCGGTCATCATCATCAGACCGGAGAAGAGAATACCAAAGCCCAGAGCGATGGTACCGACCGTCTTGGAGTTGCCCTTCTTGATAAACATGATCATGATGATACCAAGAATCAGCGCCATAGGAGCCAGGGTATTGGGCTTGAAAAAGGTCAGGATCGAATTGCCGCCGGCTTCAATGTCCATCAGACGAATGAGCTGTGCAGTAACAGTGGTACCGATATTGGCACCCAGGACGATGGAAACGGCCTGCTTGAGGTTAAGAATGCCTGCACCGATCAGACCGACGGTCAGAACGATGGTGGCGGTCGAGCTCTGGATGATGGCGGTAACGATCGTACCGGTCAATACACCAAGAACGACATTGGTGGTCAGCTTGCCCAGAAAGTTCTTCAGAGCGGCGCTGGAGCCCTGCTTGAGGCCGTCACCCATGATCTCCATACCATAGAGGAACATGGCCAGACCACCCAGCAGCGAAATGAGCATCAATACAGTATCCATACTGATCGTTTCTCCTTCTTGTTTTCAAATCGATTATTTTCATTTTCCACGAACAGATTGTGTCCACTTACAACACATCCGTCCATAATAATTATACGACCAAGCAAAGCGCTTGGCAAGATGACCTTTGCGATTTTTTTACACGTATTTTACACAAATAAAAACGCCTGCAATGCAGGCGTTTTTAACAAAATTACAATTCTGTTTTGAACGTGAGAACTCCATCCTTATGATGAGCTGAAATGCTGCCCTTGCAGGCGGTAACAATGGCTCGTGCTGCCGAAAGCCCGATGCCGTAGCCGCCGCTCACCTGTGTGCGCGCAGTATCGCCGCGATAAAAACGGTCAAAGAGTTTTTCCATATCTTCGGCCGGTCGTTCGGGACAGGTATTGGAAACTTCCATAACCATTCCTTTTCCCTTGCCCCGCAGCAGGATATCGATCTGTCCGCCCGAAGGTGTATAGCGAACAGCATTGTCCAGCAGGATGGAATACAGACGCTGTACAGACTGCCGGGGCGCCCGTATGGTCAGTTGGGTATCGATTTCCTCCTCAATCAGGATACCGCGCATGGCCGCACTTTCGATAAAAGGTGCCAACACCTCTTCCATCAATCTGCCCGGGCTGAACTCCTCAGCTTCCGGAAGTGCACGGCCTTCATCGGCACGTGCAAGGGTCAGCATATCCTGCATCAGTCCATCCAGGCGGACGGTCTGGCTGCGGATGCTGCGGCTCCACTTGTTTTCACCCAGATGGAGCTCCATGGCATCTACATTGGTGCGGATGATAGCCAGCGGTGTTTTGAGTTCATGTCCGGCATCGGTAACGAACTGCTTCTGCTTTTCGATACTTTCCGCCACGGGACGAATGGCACGATGAGACAGCAGAACCACAAGACCCAGCATGAGGATCCAGGCAGCAATGCCGATAACCGTCGACAAAAGCATAACAGTAAAGATCTGCTGCTGTTGGTTTTCAAGCGACAGAAAGATAAAAGAAGCACCCGGCGCCTGCCACAAAGCATCATAACGGAAGCCGTCAAGGACTCCGCTGACAACACCCAATTCAAGAACACAATTTACATATTCGGCGGCCGTTTCCCGATCCATCGAAGAAATATGATCGAGACCGATATAAGTAATAATACCGTCCTGATCCACTTCCGTCAGAAAATAACGGGCAGCATCGACGGTATCACGGCTGACCGAGCCAAAAAGATGATCGATCGGACGCAGCACAGCCTCTTCTTCCTCTTCCTGCTTGTGATAGGGACGGCGATAATCGTCCAGCAGAACGTCAAGTATCTGCTCGCTCTGCCGCCGCGCCAGGTGGATGTTGGCGGCATTGATGGTCAGCAATACACCGACCAGCAGAATGGTGACGACCAGCATAGCTGCCGCGATAAACTTATGCTGCAGTTTACGGGTCATGCCTGCTCAACCTCCAATATATAACCAACGCCGCGCTTCGCTCGAATGGCGGCCGTCGACCCTACCTGCTGCAGCTTTTTGCGCAGATAGGAAATATAGACCCACACGGCTCCCAGTTCAGCATCGGTATCATATCCCCATACCTTTTCCAGAATGGTCTCGGAAGGGACACAGATGCCACGGTTGAGCATGAAAAGCTCCAACATACGGAACTCCAGGCGAGACAGCGGCAGGCTGCCCTCAGGGCCACGGAGGAGGGCACTCTGACGATCCAGGCAGAGATCGCCTGCCGTCAGCTGATCGGGCGTATAATCTGCCTTACGGCGCAGCATGGCACGGATGCGTGCCAGCAGTTCACCGGTGTCAAAAGGCTTGGTGAGATAATCGTCGGCACCCATATCCAGGCCACGGATACGATCCTCTACCTGACTTTTGGCAGTCAGCAGCAGGACCGGTGTGCGCAGACCTTCGGCACGCAGGCGATCAAGGACAGTCAATCCGTCCATTCCCGGCATCATGATATCCATGATGATGCCGTCGTAGTCGCCGGTACGGGCATAATCAAAGGCATCGGTGCCATTATGAACGGCATCGACGATATATTTGTGATATTGCAGAATATCAACAAGGGCATCGGACAGTTCCAGTTCGTCCTCTGCCAGCAGGATCTTCATAACAGACCTCCTTATAAAGGAAGTAATTCTTGATTGCAGGGTATATCTTACAGGTCAGCCAGAATCTTATCGGTGATACGCAGGCAGACGTCGGCTGCATCATTTACCGTCTTGGAGAATTCTTCAGCGCCACCGTCGATGGCATCGGAAACGGTCTTGATGGCCAGGCAGGGGATGCCGCTGCGGTCGCAGGTCAGCGCAATGGCAGCCAGCTCCATCTCACAGATATCAGCGCCGAACTCCTGGGCCAGCTGAGACTTCTTCTCACGGCCGTCGACAAACTTATCGCCCGAAGCACAGGTGACACGCTTGAGGTCAGGTGCAACAGCACAGGCCAGCTCGATCATGCGGGCATTGAGGGGGATGTAGCGGGAAGGATAGGATGTATAACGGCCGACTTCTACATGGTCGATGGCAGAAACGTCAAAATCATAATGAACGACCTTCTCGACAACAGCCGTCTTGGACAGCTTCATTTCTTCTGTCAGACCGCCGACAACGCCAAAATTAACAACAGCTTCGACACCATAGACCGAAATGAGCAGCTGTGTGGCAGCGGCAGCCGCAATTTCACCTGCACCGCTGTGAACAACGAAAAGCTCACACTGGGGCATTTCATACTTATAAACCTTGAAACCGAACTTTTCGACCTCTTCTGCAGCCTTGCCATACTTACTCAGAACCGAACCGATCTCTACGGCAACAAGCATACCGATCTTCTTCATAACTTTATTCTCCTTCAATTTGATTTTATCGTTTTACTTCACCGTTTTCCGATATATTTGCAATGGACAAACGGGGATTTTCGTTATAATATATCTATGTTTGTAATAAATCGACCCAACAGGAGGTTTCTCTATGGATATTCTTCTGGCCCTCGGTCTCTTTACAGCGGCCATGCTGGGCTGTATTCTCACCGATACCACCATGACCCTCGGTCTGCTGGTGGGTTATCTGGCCTTTTTTGCCGTCGGTCTGCACCGCAAGGTGCGCGCAAGCAAGCTGCTGCGTCTTTCGGCCGAAGGCATCAAAGATGTTCTGCTGGTCATGTATGTCATGCTGACCATCGGCGTACTCACCGCCACATGGCGTATGAGCGGCACCATTCTTTATTTTGTCTATTATGGCGTCAAGCTGATCACACCGCGCATCTTTCTGGTGGCGGCTTTTCTGCTGACCTGCCTGGTCTCCTATGCTCTTGGCACATCTTTTGGTGTCTCGGCTACTGTCGGCGTTATTCTGATGGCCATCGCCCGTTCGGGCGGCATCCATCCGGGTCTGGCAGCCGGTGCTATCTTTTCGGGTGTTTATTTTGGCGATCGTGGTTCTCCCGTTTCTTCGGCAGCCACCGTTGTCGCTGCACTGACCGGCACCGATATGTACGGCAATGTCAAACTGATGCATCATACAGCGGCGCTGCCCTTTGCACTGACCACCATCATCTACGCCGTCCTGTCCTGGTTCAATCCCATCCAGGCCATCGATCCGGCCATGCTGCAGGCCATCGAGAGCGATTTTATCCTCTCCCATACCCTGCTCATTCCTTTTGTCATCATGCTCATCCTGCCCCTGCTCCGTGTTCCCATCTGGGTCAGCTGCTCGATGTCCATCGTTGCAGCCGGTGCCATTTCGGTACTGGTACAGGGCATGCCCCTGTCCGAAGTCATCCACGCCTGCATCTACGGCTATCAGCCGACATCGGGTGCACTGGGCGACCTGCTGAGCGGCGGCGGTGCAGCATCCATGATCGAGGTCGTCATTATCCTCATCATCTCCTGCACCTATTCCAAAATCTTCGAAGGTGCCGGTATGATGGATGATATTTCGTCCATCTTCGACCGTTCTGTGGCCAAGATCGGTCTTTTCGGTACCGCCATCTGGCTGAGCATTGCTTCGGTCGCCATCTTCTGCAACCAGACCATCGGCTCTATCGTATCGATCACCCTGCTCAAAGAGACCTACAAACGTCATGGTGCATCCGACCGCGAGTTGGCCATGGATATGGAAAACTCGGTCATCCTCATCGGCGGTATGATCCCCTGGTCGCTGGCCTGCAGTGTACCGCTGGGCTTTATGGGCTCCGATGCCTCGGCTGTCCCCTACGCCTTCTTCCTGTGGCTGGTTCCCATCTGCTATGGCCTGCGCAAGAAGAAGTTCGACTTTACAAAATAAAACCGATTGCCCCGACGGTTGTCGGGGCATTTTTTATGCGCTGAAATGCTGCGACTGGAGATAGATCCACAGACCCCAGTATTTATAATGCTTGCCAACAATATGGGTATGGTCAAAGGTATAACTCATATCCAGGTGGCCGTTTTCGTCATCAAAGACCGGATTGACGTCCAGCCAGCCGGTCTCCTGTCGCTGGGCGATCCCCTCGATGGCGGCATTGAGATTGTTGATGGTGACATTGTTGAAGGTGGGATCCTTGTCCGAGCGTCCCTGGCTGACATGCATATTGGCCTGCAGCCAGATTTGCGCCTGGGGCTGCAATGCCTTGATGCGGACGGTGACATCTTCATACTTTTTCTCGATATTGGCCAGACTGTAGCCCAGCTCATTGATGCCCAGCATCAGATAGACCCTGTCGTATTTCTTCTCGGTCAGCAGGGTCTGTAAGTCGATTTCGCTGCCATTGGGATCCAGCTTGACCTTGCCTTTAAATGCATCAAAAACGCTCATGCCGGTCAGGGCAAAAAAGTCTGCACCTGTGATACCCGAATACTGTGCCATACCAACGGTACGGGAGTCGCCGATAAACAGCGTATTGCCGAACCATGCCTGCATGGCGGCTTCGGTCTGCGGATCGGCCAGACGCGCCACAAGGTCGTCGTAGGTCAGCAGCAGCGCACCATTCTCGTCCAGCAGCGGCGGTTCGTAACTTTCTGCCGCTGTCGAAACAACTGCAGAAGCCTCGGCAAACAGTGTATGCATCGGTGTGGTCACACTTTCCCACAAGGCCGCCTGCGCAGCTGCTGCCGCTTCCTCCTGTGCGGCCAGTTCGGCCAATGCACGTTCCTCGGCTTTCTGCTCAGCCTCTGCGGTAAGAAATCTGCCGACAACATAGCCGAGCAGTATGGTCAGCAGCGCCATGCCGAAGGAAATATATCTAAACTTTTTCTTCATATCTCTCTTTGATTTCCCTGTTCTTTACAGTTCCGAGCCTGTTTTCCTGCTCTCATCGCTGTAAAGTTTTTCCCTTTACATCTATAGTATTTTCTGTCGTTTTCCGGATTTCACAGCTCAAACCCCCGTCCTGACAGCCATCATTTTTCATAACACGAAAGTATCCGGAGCACAAACCTGCACTACACGGTATTTCACCCTTTTTCTTTACCTTCTCATTATACACATAAGGAGTAATTTAGGCTATTGGAAAATCGACGGAAAGCAAAATATTTTTCTCCCTCTTCCCTATTCTGCAAAAACCCCCGTCCATATCACAGGACGGGGGTGATTTGTGTTGCTATTGAACGATGGGATAGACAGGTTCTTTCTCCGACCACTCGGCAATACCGGCATCCAGCTTGGCCAGCATCTGCACCTTTTTATCGGGCAATCGACCACGTACACGGAACTCGATCAGATCATGCATGCCGTCATAATCACAGCCGGGCAGATCCATCAACTCCAACAGGCGGCGTTCTTCCCGCATATTCTCCAGTTCATCGGCCACTCCCATACGACCTTCTTCGATATCCTTCCACATGGGAGCACGGCGGTGGATAAAGACAGAGAAGTTGACGATGGCAACCGGGGGATATCGATTGAAGAAATCCGCCAGACCTTCGGCATTTTCAATGCCGCGGCCACGACCTGCAATACCGGTCATGATATGGGCACCATAGGCAATACCCACCTTGTGCAAACGGCCAATGGCCTCTTCTGCCTGGGGAATGGTATGGTCCTTACACATCAGCTGCAGGACATCCTCCAGACCGCTTTCAATGCCGATATAAAGACGACGGACACCATGTTCATAGAAAAGCGCCAGTTCTTCGTCGGTCTTTGCAAGAATGTCTGTGATGGTGGAGTCCATACGAACTTCCGGCTTATTGGGCAGATATTTTTCGATCATCTGCAGAATGGTCAGCAATCGCTCTGTGGAAAGATGGAACGCATTGCCGTCACCCAAATAAACAACCTTGGGGGCCCCGCCAACCGATGCGACACGTTGGAGCTCAGCCTCGATCTGTTCCAGCGGCAGTTCTCGATAGGTCAGGTGCTTAAAGAGCAGACAGAATCGGCAGGCATTGTAGCTGCAGCCGACCGTGACCGGCAGCATAAATGCGGCACGTTCCTGAGGACCTTTGCAAATACGGCCTTCATATTCCATAAACATTCCCTCCTTCGGGTGCAGGATGTATACTTACTCTTTTTTATTCTGATTCATGAAGAAGATGAGCAGACCGCCCAGAATGACAACGATACCGACCAGCTGACGCAGGCTGAGGACTTCATGCAGGATGAACCAGGCCAGGATACAGGTACCGACAGATTCACCCAGAATACTCATGGTGATAAAGGTGGCAGGCAGCCACTTGAGCAGGACATTGAAGAGGAACTGGCCGCAGATGGTGGCCAGGAAGGCAATGCCCAGGAAGGCCAGCCAGGTGTTCTGAGAGTAGCCTGTGAAGGAATAGCCACTCCAGGCCGAATAGAGCGCAAGGAAGAATGCGCTGGACAGGAAGCCTGCGATGGAATACGGCACAACGGGCAGCTCGCTGCGGACCTTCTGACCGATCAGGAAATAACCGCTGATAACACCGGCAGCCGCAAAAGCCAGAATATCACCCAGCAGTGCCATGCCGCTGACTCGGAAGTCGCCCCAACCGATAACCATAGCACCGCCGATGGCAATGGCACAGCCCATCAGCGCTGTCTTGCTGTAGCGCTCACCAAAGAAGAAATAACCCCAGACGATGGAGAAGAGCGGCTGCAGCGTGACCAGGACGGTCGAGCTGGCGACCGATGTAAAACGCAGCGACTCAAACCACAGGACATAGTGAACAGCCAGCAGGAAACCGGCTGCCAGGATCTGCACAGCCTGCTTTCTTGTAATGGCTTTCATGGCATCGCGGTTGTCCTTGCTGAAGATCAGCGCAGGCAGCAGCATAATGGCCGTAAAGAGCAGACGGTAAAAAGCTGTGATACTGGAAGGTGCATCGGACAGCTTGACAAAAATCGCTGACGAAGACAGGCAGAATACGCCGAAGAACAACGTCAGATACATCATGGGTTTTGACTTCATAAACAGACCCTTCTCTTTCTTTCCGATTTAAATATATTATACCGCAATCATGGTATAGAAGTAAAGCAAAAGCGGCTCATTCCATAAGAACGAGCCGCTTTATCGATTTTATCAATAGGATTTCTATTTCATCATATTCAGCAGGTATTCTGCCATTTCGCGGTTGCCCTTGGCACCCCAATCGCTGTAAGGATCGATGACATTAAAGACATGGATCAGCTTCTTGGGGTCGCCTTCATAGTCGGCCAGCTTATGTACGATGCCCTGTTCCTCCAGCGCCTGCGCATAGGTCAGGGTGTCTTCACGCAGGTAGTCACCTGCACCGGTCAGCAGGAAGGTGGGCGGCAGTGCTTCGGTAACTGCCTTGCAGCGAGGATCGGTATACTTCATGAAGGGATGACGACGATATTCCTTGCCGAAATAACTGCTGCGCAGCATGAGGTATTTGGGATTGCGGCCGGTCGTATAGGCCATACAGGAGGTCAGCGCCAGCGCCGAAATATCAAATCCGGCTGCCTTGAGGCCCAGGCTGTCGGCAATGGTCGGATTGCGCCATGCCGCCGTAGTATAAAGGGCCAGCCAGCCGCCGGCACTGTCTCCGGTCAGCGCTGTACGACGCAGATCGCCGCCGTAGTTTGTGGCGATGGTACCAATCAGATGGAGAGCCTTGAAGGCTTCGGACAGGATCTCAAAGACCTTATGGTCGGGCGCCAGCGGATATTCGACATTGAAGACGACAAAACCATGACGGGCCATTTCAGCGCAGAAGTAGCGGTTGAACTCCTTCTGACAGAGCAGCAGACCGCCGCCGTGGAAATCGACAAGCACAGGCAGAGGGCCTTCCATGGCCTTGGGACGATAAATATCCATGATGGCACGAGGGCCTGTGCCGTAACGCAGATTTTTGATTTCTTCTACGTCGGCAGGAAAGGCGACTTCGGCATCACGCTTGGCCATATAGCGGTCAGTGGCTTCTTGCTCGGCTTTGAGTTTTTTGGCCATGAAGTTTTCGATCAGTTTCATCTTTACTCCCCTTTCTGCACTTCTCGGATATAAAGCATATTGCTTAAAACATGACTGCTGTATTGATCGATAAAGGCACAGTATTCGGCCTTATTGATGTAATATTGCTTACCCCAGGAGGAGATCCGCAGCCACTCGGGATCGGAACCGGTCACCGTGACATAATGGGCCATGGTGCGGGCAATTGGCTTGCCGATGGTGTAATCGGGATCGGAATAGAAGTTCAGCTTGTTTTTCTCCCAGACTTTGGGGAAATTGTTGCCGACGCTGATGATGACCGGACGATCCATCTGCAGCTGATGATCGATCTCCTGCCAGAAATTTTTAGGAAGGACGCCCCAACGGGCACGGAGAGGCAGATCATATTTGCGGAAATAGGCATTGAGTCCCATAGCCAATCCCAGACCATTGATGCCATGGTGAGGCAATACCGGCAGGTAGCCCCGACGCAGACGGTCGATACGGTCGTTATACCAATCGAGGGTGACATGTCCATCGGCAGGGGCATCGGCAAACAGGCCGACTTTATATCCGCGATGGTAAAGACTCATATAAAACAGAAAATCAGCTGCACCGATGACACCGCAGCCCCAGCGGCGCATGTGTTCCGGGCGGCCGCGGCGCTGGCTGCCGCCATAGGTGGTCTGTCCATCCCCTTCTACTTCCATAAAGGGATGACGCAGTTCATACCGCATGGTCTTCCCTCCTTTTACGCCTGCCAGAGGACTTCAAAGACCTCCAGCAGCAGTTCGGGATCTTCTTCGGGATCACGGCGCAGCTTGCGGCTCTCGGCTGCCAGGCGGAGGGTATGACGGGCGCGCCAGCTTTCAAGGTCGGCATCCTCGCCCTCCAGCGATGCCAGTTCCCAGGGCATTTTGCTCATGGGCATGGCATGAACTTCCATGGTCTCCAGCACACAACGGGGACGACCGCTGCGGTCGGTCAGAATGGAGAAATCTCCCTCTTCCGGCAGGTCACATTCCAGCCAGTCCCAGAACCTGCGGCTGGTGACGCTTGCTGTCTTTTTGCCGTTCAGCACAAGGGTCAGCAGGGGTTCACCCTCATCCTCTTCATCAAGACAGAGGGCTTCTCTGTATTCGGTCTTGGGATGGAATCCCTGCTCCTTAACGAACCTTGCCCAGAAATCATCAACATCTTCTGCCTGTGCCGGTGTCCATACATAACGGCGGATGGGACGGACAAAGCCCTGATAACGGCCCTGGCCTTCATATTCCAATACAAAGCCGGCCTTCTCCAACGTCTTCCAGGAAGGGATGTTTTCCTCCAGACAGATGCCCAGGATCTCGTCCAGTTCCAGCTTTTCGCAGATGAAAGGCAGAAATACATGAAGGGCTTCGGCGGCATAACCGTTGCCGCCAAACTGTGCGCCGATGTGGAAACCGACTTCCCAGTCGCCATCGCTTGTCAGCGCAGCTTCCACATGACCGATGTAGGTTCCATCGGTCAGTGTAACGGCATAGACAAAGGGGCCGCGGTCTCCTTCATATTCATCCATAACCAGCTGGATGACACGCAAGGCCGCTTCTTCATTTTCATAAACCTCATCGGGCAGGAATGCACGCATATCGGCATCCATCGACAGACGGTGAAGATCGGCCGCCCTGTCGGTCGTAAAGGGCAGAATGTGCAGACGGTTGGTGGTCAGCATAATGAATTACCTCAAATCACAAAGAATACCAGCCAGAGCACTGCATAGATGACCGGCTGGTGGGCCATATACACATAAAGGGAAGCCTTGCCCAAGTCCTCGACCAGCGGCAGAGACAGACGGGGCAGATGTTGGAGCCTTCCCTTTTTGTTCATAATAAAATAAAAGAAATACCCGGTCAGAAACAGAAAGA
>JAFYOK010000307.1 GCA_017560175.1 Clostridia bacterium
AAACGGTGGAATATCTGCCCATTATCGTTGTCAAGAAGGATGGCTCCCGCCAGGCCTTCGATCGCAGTAAGCTGCTGAGCGGCCTGGTCAAGGCCTGCGAAAAGCGCCCGGTTTCTCTGGCCCAGCTGGAGCAGATGGTCACCGATATCGAGCTCAATATTTCCAATTCGCTCAATCGCGAAGTCACCAGTGAATACATTGGCGAGCTGGCTATGAAGCAGCTCAAGGCCATCGACGAAGTTGCCTATGTCCGCTTTGCTTCGGTCTATCGTCAGTTCAAGGATATCAATACCTTTATGGACGAGCTGACCAAGCTGCTGAAAAACTAAACAGATCATTGAGGCCCCGAAGTTCTCTTCGGGGCTTTTCTGTTATGTGGGATTTCTTTCGGTTTTGCGTCTATATAGGTGAAGGAGGTGATCCGATATGGAGGACAAGCGGATCATTGAGCTGTTCTGGCAGCGGCAGGAAAGGGCCATTGCCGCCGCAAAGGAAAAATACGGTGCCTATTGTACGGTGATCGCCTGCAATATTTTGGGCAGTTATGAAGATATCGAAGAATGTCTCAGCGATACGTGGCTGCGGGCCTGGGAGAGCATCCCGCCGCAGCGGCCCGACAATCTCCGGGCATTTCTGGCAAGGATCACACGGAATCTGGCCTTCAGTCAGTGGCGGCAGAGAAATGCCGAAAAGCGGGGCGGGGGAGAGCTGCCTCTGATTCTGGACGAACTGAGCGAGGTCGTTTCGGGTCATACAGACGTGGAGAAAACCGTTGAGCAGAAGGAGCTGGCCGCGGCCATTGAAGGCTTTTTGGACACCCTGCCGGAGCGTACACGCCGCATCTTTGTCTGTCGGTACTGGTATGCCGATCCCGTGCGCGAGATCGCCCGGGTCCACGGCATGAAGGAAAATGCCGTATCCATGCAGCTTTCCCGCACCCGCGAGAAACTGCGGAATTATCTGACCGAAAGGGGATTTGAAATATGAAAAAAGAAGATCTGTTTGAAGCTATGGGGCAGATCGATGAGAAACATACCGAAGAGGCCAGAGAGGCTGTCCCTGTATCTTCGGCATGGAGAAAATGGGCAGCGGCGGCAGCCTGCTTTGCTTTCGTTTTTGCCGGTGCCGCGGCCTACCGCACATGGACGGTCCCGACAGCAGAGAACAATACGAACACCACGGCGACGACGGAGGAAACAGTTTCTACGGAAAATTCGATCGCTTACGGCATGAAGCTGGAAGGGGAGAATATCATCTATTTTCCCATCAGCTTTGAAGAGCGCATTCGTTACGGCCTTGTGCCGCCCGATGCCGTTGGCCTGACAAAGGAGAATGACTATCAGATCACCGAAGCCGATCTCGGCGAGGTCATGGGTGAGATCGACATCTGCGGCGATGAGGAGCTGATCGGCTGCACGGTCTATCATTTTGCAAAGTTTCCGGAACTGGATTCCATCTGCATCGTTGATCTCGGCGAGCGGTATGCGTTTTATACGGCGGACGGTATCGATCTTGGCCTGAAGGAAGGCCACAGCGCCGATGCTGTTCTGGCGGGCTATGACCTGCCCGACAGCGTCACAAAAATGGAGCTGCAGAACGGAAGCTGGGAGACCCTGCGCATCATAGAAGACCGCGAAGTTATCGAGGCGTTCTGTGCCGTACTGGTCGGCAAGACCGATATGGGCTTGCAGGCCCATAACCAGCGGCTGGCCGATGTCTGGAAGGAAACCTACGGCAACGAGGATGTTTATTATGATGGCGAGACTATGCACTACGGTTCCGATCCTGCGGAATATGATCGCCTGTCCGATCAGGCGCATGCGCTGTGGGGTGAGGGGGAAATGGTGGTCTGGCTGGAGGCCGAGCGTGGCTTCCGTTTTTATTTCCTCTTTGTTCCGTCGACCAATGCCATTAGCGGTTTTGGCTATTATCCGCTGAGCCCAGAGGAAACCGATGGGCTTGTCCGTCTGCTGGCCATTGACCAATAATCGAATCCCCGAAGCTGTTTGGCTTCGGGGATTTTTGCGCCTAAAAAATGCTTCGAATGGTCAGCCTGTCAAAATTGCGCACCACTTCCAGATCGACCTGTCCCTCGTCAATGGAAGCATAGAACTCTTCGGTGTTATCGGCATAGAGAAAAGCCAGCGCCTTATGGAGAGATTGGGTGACGGCATCGGTCTCCTCATGGGTGACCAGGGAAGTCAGCAGCAGCTGATGGTCTTCCCACAGATCAATGGCCTGCTCCAGGGGCAACGGTGCGGTATTTTCCCGTGCCAAGGTCAGCAGATCGGCCATATCAGCGCACAGTCGCTCTATACGCATCTGCAGAAGAACGCCGCACAGGGGAATGGCCAGCAGAATGACCCAGGCCAATATGGTTTTGCCTTTGCCGCTTTTCATATTTGCTCCTTTCGGCAGAAAAGGGTACTGCCATAGGGGTCGGCGCAGAAGAAAAATACCTCTTTCGGCGAGGAAACACCCTGAGCAGCCAGAACCTTATGCAGCCACGCATCATCCTGACCAACGCTTTTGAGGTTATCAGATATGATCCTGCCATCCGAGATCAATGTGTAAAAGGGGCCGGAAGGGGAGGGCTTGAGTTTCAGATCGGCACAGGTGGCCGGTTGCTTGTCCTCTCGCAGCAGGACGCTGATCTGTCCGTTGGTCTCCACCTGTGCCCGTTTGATATCCCGCAGGTCAAAGACACCGGCCAGACGCAGATTGGCTAAGATATCATCTAACGAAAGGCGCAGGCGATGGATGGCCGGCTGCAGCAGCTGTCCGTCCTTGATGACCAGAATGGGGTTGCCGGTCAGCAGGCGGCGGAACTTGATGTGGTTCTGGCAGATACCCGAAAGGATGACTTCGGCAGCCATCAGCGTCAGAATGGGAACGATGCCGTGAAGCAGGGGGATATCCACGTCCTGCAGGGGCACCGAGGCGACAGCTGACACCAGGATCGTGACCACCAGTTCTCCCGGCTGCAGTTCGCCCACCTGCCGTTTGCCCATCAGACGGATGGCGACGATGATGAGGATGTAGAGGATAAGGGTACGAATGAAAGGCACAAGCATGACAGGCCTCCTTTTGGCAAGCGATTCAATACCATCATTGTTTCACAACAGGGAAGAGAATATACAAAAAGAGGCACGGAATACTTGTTCCGTGCCTCTTGAAGTTTTATAAAGATTTATGCAAAGTAGTCCAGAAGGAAGGCTGCGACGATCTTTGTGCCAACAGCGAGAGAATCGAGGAAGATGTGCTCTTCGCGTGTATGTGCGCCCTTGCCCAGGTAGCCGCCGAAGCAGACCGAGGGGATGCCCAGGTTGAAGGAGATGTTGCAGTCGGTGGAGCCGGAGTAGGTGGGAACTTCGCCCTCATACTGTGTAGCGATCGCAGCTCTTGTGCGGGCTTCCAGATTCTCCTGCTTGTCCATGGGGATGTCGCCCATGCAGGGACGTTCGCCCAGAACGGTGACCTTGAGGGATACGCAATCCTTCTCAGCCTCTTCGATGATCTCCTTGAACCAGACGCCCATCTGATCGAGGCACTTCTGGGAATCGCTGCGGTATTCGTACAGCATTTCAACCTGCTGTGCGATGGTGTTGACCGATGTACCGCCCGAGATCATGCCGACGTTATAAGTTGTACGGCTGTCGCCGTCGACGGGAACTTCGATGGCATAGAGCTTCTCGATGATGGCAGCCATGCGCTGGATAGCATTGCGGTTGCCGAATGCGCCGTAGGAGTGACCGCCTTCGGTGGTCAGCTCGATCTTATAACGCATGGAGCCGACAGCCTTGTTGCAGAAGCCGGTGTAACCGCCGTCCAGGGAGACCAGCTCGCCGATGCGATTGGGATAATCCTTGACGATCTGACGGATGCCCTTCAGGTTGCCCAGGCCTTCTTCGCCTGCATCGAGAACAAACAGAACGCCCTTGGGAGCCTCCAGCTTGTTTTCGACGACATACTTGATGATGGTCAGCAGGATGGCGACATTGGCTGTGTCATCGCCGATGCCGGGGCAGGCAGCGATGTTGCCGTCGACCTTGACCGAGAAAGGTTCCATATCGGGGAAGACGGTGTCGGTATGTGCCATAACGCACAGGACATCGTTCTTGCCTTCGCACTGGTAGGGATAGACAACGTTGAGCGCATCGTCAACATAAACGCCTTCGCAGCCGATCTTTTCCAGCCAGTTCTTGATGAACTCAGCTCTCAGTTCCTCGTGGTTGGAGGGAGCGGGGATGGCACACAGTTCAAACAGCAGATCCTGAATGAACTGCTCGTGGCTTTCAAGATAGGCCTTAGCCTCGTTTGTCAGATGCTTGATCATAAGAGTTTCCTCCGGTAATTTTAGTAATGACATCTAAAGAATACCACTTTATGTGCCGTAAAACAAGTGTAAATTGACGGAAGGTGGGAAAGTATGCTATGATAGGGAACAAAGCTGCATCTTTGGCAGTATAAATTGTGAATCATAAAATCCAAGGAGGAATCATTTTGGAAAACAACCGTACAAAGAGCGGATTTGGTCGTATTCTGATCAATCTGCTGGTCACGATGGTTTTCGGATTGGTCTATTTTTATCTGGAACTTCCGGCCATCAATCTGCATGATAAGAACTTCTATGGCTTCTTCTTCCTGATGTCGGCTGTTTATTGTGTCACAGCGCTGATCACATCGGGTGTCTACAAGTTCGTACAGCAGGGTGAGTTTTTTGGCAGCATCAAGCAGGCATGCCTGCTGCCCTTTATTCTGTGCGTACTGCTGCTGGTGCTGATGGCAGGCGGCAGCGTCATGTCCAGTGTCATCTTCCGCGCCGCCAGCTATACCCAGTTGCTGGAGCCGGTCAATGGCGACTTTACCGAAGATGTCAAGGAAATTTCCTACAACCGCATCCCCATGCTGGATGCCGCTTCGGCTGCCCGTCTGGGCGACCGCAAGTTGGGCGAACTGAGTGATATGGTCTCTCAGTTTGAGGTATCCGACACCTATTCTCAGATCAACTACAAGGGTTCTCCCGTCCGTGTTGCTCCCCTGGAGTATGGCGACTTCTTCAAGTGGTTCAACAACTTCCGCAGCGGTCTGCCGGCCTATATCGTTGTCGACATGGTCGATCAGAGCGTTGATGTCGTCCGTTTGTCGGAAGGCATGAAGTATTCCGATAACGAACTTTTCTTCCGCAACATCTACCGTTATATCCGTTTCCAGTATCCCACCTTCATGTTCGATAATGTCAGCTTTGAAGTTGACGAAGAGGGAACACCCTACTGGATCTGCCCCAAGATCGAAAAGACCATCGGCCTGTTCGGCGGTACCGATGTCAACGGTGCTGTCCTGGTCAACGCCATCACCGGTGAACATGCTTATTATGAAGATGTTCCCCAGTGGGTCGACCGCGTCTATGATGCCGATCTGATCATTGCCCAGTACGATTACCACGGTCTCTATCAGAACGGCTTCCTCAACTCCTTCTTTGGTCAGAAGGGTGTTACCGTCACCACCGATGGCTATAACTACATCGCCCTCAACGATGACGTTTATGTCTACACAGGCATTACCTCGGTCGGCGGCGACCAGTCCAACGTCGGCTTTATTCTGGTCAACCAGCGTACCAAGGAGGCCAAGTATTATTCCTGCGCCGGTGCCGAAGAGTATTCGGCCATGAACTCGGCCCAGGGTGTCGTTCAGCATCTGAACTACAATGCCACCTTCCCGCTGCTGCTCAATGTTTCGGGTGAGCCCACCTACTTCATGGCCCTCAAGGACAATGCAGGTCTGGTCAAGCTCTATGCCATGGTCAATGTCCAGCAGTACAATATCGTATCGACAGGCTCGACCGTTGCCGAATGTGAAAAGGCATATACTAAGCTGCTGACACAGAACGGTGTCGTCACAGCGCCCAGCCAGCCCGAGAACGAAATCAGCGGTGTGGTCGAAGACATTCGCACCGCCGTTATCAATGGCAACTCTTTCTACTATTTCAAGCTGACCGGCAAGAACTGGTATTATAGTGTTGCTGCATCTTCCTGCGAGACCGCTGTTCTGGTCGATATCGGTGATCGCGTCATCATCCTTGATGCAGACGAAGAAGGCGATATCCGCACAGCCGCAGAGATCGTTATTGAATAATTTGCTCCGAAAAGGCCGCTGCAAAGCGGCCTTTTTTCTGTCTTTGAAACTTATGACGGATAAAATCACAAAAAATCTTCGGTGGGGTAGCTGTGCAGATTGGGCGGTCTGTCAAAAATCCATAAAGAAACCAAACATGATTTGACGGTCTAATTATTCTGTGCTACAATTTATATAGATGCGTTGTTTTTGAATGTTTATCATTTATTTAGAGGTTGTTTATTACTTATTTAGATATTTAAAAGCAGCGCAGAAAGAGAGGCAAGCTGTTATGACTGTACAAACCGAGCCGAAGAAACCGGCCGTTAAAAAGAAAAAATGGACCCTGCCGCGCCATCGCATTGTCACCAATCTGGCACGTCCCATCGTGCGCCTGCTTTGCAAGCTGCGCTATAACTGTGATGTTGTGCCTTTTGCCGAGCAGGGGGATCGTCAGTATCTGATCCTGGCCAATCACCAGACACCTTTCGATCAGTTTTATATTGCATCGGCCTTTAAGAATGCCGTCTATTATATCGCCACCGAGGATATTTTCTCTCTGGGTTGGGTATCGGATATCATCCGCTTTCTGGTCAATCCCATTGCCATCCGCAAGCAGATGGGCGATGTCAAGGCCGTTATGAACTGCATCCGCGTTGCCCGTGAAGGCGGTACTATCGCCCTGTTCCCCGAAGGCAATCGTACCTATAGCGGCCGAACCGAGTATATGAGCCCTTCCATCGTTGGTCTGGCCAAGAAGCTGGGCCTGCCCATCGCCATCTTCCGCATCGAAGGCGGCTATGGCATCGAGCCCCGCTGGAGCGATGTTCGCCGTAAGGGCCGCATGACTGCTTATGTCAAGGAAGTCATCGAGCCGGAAGAGTATAAGAATATGGACGATGATACCTTCTATACCCGCATCACCGAAGCCCTCCATGTTGACGAAGGCTGTGTCAGCGGCACATTTCCCCATAAGGAACGTGCCCAGTATCTGGAGCGTGCCGTTTATGTCTGTCCCCACTGTGGCCTGTCCACCTTTGAGAGCCATGAGGACATCGTAGAGT
>JAFYOK010000308.1 GCA_017560175.1 Clostridia bacterium
AATCTGTATAAGTCGCAGCTGACAGCAAAGACGACTTCCTCCGGCTCGGGTTCGGGCAATAAGAGCTCGGGCAGCTCGGCATCGACTTCTGCAAACTCCCTGTTTGAACAAATGGTCAAGCTGGGCATCAGCGATTACGAAAATGCCTACGCCTACCTGTCGGGCCACAAGAGCAACTTTACCGACAAACAGGTGGCCAATAACGCCGAGGGTTACATGAACTGGCTGCGCAAGCAGAATGGTGAACTGGAGATTCTGGAAAATGTCGATGGACAGCTGGTGTCTTCCGATGTGGTACAGGCCTATGTCCGTCTGGGTATGATCCGAGTGGTCACCGAAAACGGACGCACGCAATACCACTGGGCAGAGAATGTAGCGCAGTAGGAAAAAAAGAGGCTCCGAAGAGCCTCTTTTGATTTTCTTATTTAGCCAACGATGTCGCCGTCATCGAAGGGATCTCCGCACTCAGGGCAGAACTTGGGGGGCTTTGTGCCCTTTTCGGGTTCCCATCCACACTTATCGCATCTGTACTGAGGGATACCGGCAGGCTTCTTGGCGCCGCACTCGGGGCAGAACTTACCCTTATTGACGGTACCGCAAGTGCAGGTCCATGTATCCTCGACAGGCTTGGACTGGCCACATTCTGTGCAGAACTTACCTGTGTTGACCGCACCGCAGGCGCAGGTCCAGCCGTTTGCAGGTGCTGCTGCAGGCGCGGGCGCTGCCTGGGCAGGCTGCTGAGCCTGCTGCTGCTGACCCATCTGGAAGAGGTTGGCTGCATTGACGCCGCCGTTCATGCCCTGGGCCATGCCCATACCCATGAAACCGGTCATCGCGCCGGCAGAATTGTTGGCTGCGGCCTGCATAGCGGAAGCCTGTGCGCCGACCATGTGGGCAGCGGCACGGGTGGGATCCATAAAGGCTGCGTTGCGCTGCAGCTCCTTGATCATCTTTTCGTCTTCATCGGAAGCCTTGATGGAGTTCATGGCGACCTTGACGACCTCAATGCCGCGCTCCTGGCCCCATGCGCCGGTCAGCTCGGCCTTCATGGCATCGCTCAGCTCCTGGGTATGTGCCAGGATCGCAGAATAGCGGATGCCCATGGCGCTCAGCTTGGCAAATGCAGGCTGCAGAGCGGTGAGGAACTCGCTGCGCATCTGGCCTTCCAGCTCGCTGCCGCTGATTTCAAAAGTATCGGCGACGTTGCCTGCGATCCTGGAATAGAAGACCATGGGATTGGCCAGACGGAAAGAGTACTGACCGAAGCACTTGACGCTGATATCGATATCGATACCGGCACGTTCGTCAACGACACGGAAGGGAACGGGGGAAGGTGTGCCGTACTTCATGCCGATGATTTCCTTGGTGTTGAAGTAGTAGACGCGCTGATCCTTGGGGGCTTCGCCGCCGAAGGTGAAACGCTTGCCCATCTGCTTAAAGGTTTCCTTGAGGCTGTCACCCAGCTTGCCTGTGAAAACAGAGGGTTCGGAGGATGCATCATAGGTGTATTCACCGGGCTCGGCACACAGATCAACGACCTTACCCTGCTCGACGATCATCATGCACTGGCCTTCGTTGATGGCAATGACCGAGCCGTTGGAGATGATGTTGTCGCTGCCCTTATTGGAAGAGCGGCCGGAAGTGCGCTTCTGACCCTTGGTCATCAGTACGGTGGAGGGGAGGGAATCACAATAGAAGTATTCCT
>JAFYOK010000309.1 GCA_017560175.1 Clostridia bacterium
AGCATACCACCCAGCCAACGAGCGTTGACATAGTACATACCGACTCTCTCAGCCTCTTCCTTAACGGCATCCTGAGCCTGCTTCTTTGTGCCGACGAACAGGATGGAACCGCCCTCAGCGGCTGTGTCACGAACGAAGAAATAAGCTTCTTCCAGCTTCTTAACGGTCTTCTGCAGGTCGATGATGTAGATACCGTTTCTCTCCATGAAGATGTACTCTGCCATCTTGGGGTTCCATCTTCTTGTCTGGTGGCCAAAGTGTACACCGGCCTCCAGCAGCTGCTTCATAGAAATTACCGACATTTTAATGTCCTCCTTTGGTTTTTCCTCCATTGCGATCATTCAAGTCCGCGGCCGACGCCTGGCGACGACACCTGCAGACGAGTTCCGCAATGTGTGTTGTGTGTAGTCCGGGCTTTACCCAAACATTAGCTTATGTAGCATAGCACAACTTCTGCGCCATTGCAAGAGGAATTTTACAAAATTCTTTTAAAACTCCAACCTGCGCAGAAATCCCTGCTGTTTGCGGCGGATGCGCGCCGCTTCCTGTGCTGTGACTGCCTCAAAACGGATCTTGCTGCCGGCCTGCATCTGGGCCAGAAGGGGCAGATCGGCTGTGATGACCGTGGCGATCTTGCTATAGCCGCCGGTAGTCTGACGGTCGGCCATCATAATGATGGGCTTGCCCGAAGGAACCTGTACGGCACCCATGACAATACCGTCGGAAATGATGTTGCCATCGCAGCCTTCGGCATATTCAATGGCCTGTCCATCCAGACGATAGCCCATACGGTCGCTCTCCTGCGTTACGCTGTATTCGGCAGACAGGAAGGTCTCCATACCCTTGGCGGAAAATCTTTCTTCCTGGGGGCCGAGAACAACGCGTACGGCACGATCCTTCAGCGGATAGCGCCATGTATCCGGCTCATAGACACGCTGATCCATAAAGGACAGCCAGAGAGAAGGATTTCGCAGCGGAAGCACGTCCTCCTTCTTCAGCTTGCGGCCATGGAGACCGCCGAAACCGCCCTTGAGATAGGTGGAACGGCTGCCAAGAACAGGTTCAATGGCAAAGCCGCCGCTGACAGCCAGATAACCGCGGAAGCCTTCTTTAATCACACCGACTTCCAATGTGCTGCCCGGAGCAGCTGCATAGGCACGAGCCATCTCTACAGGCTGTCCATCCAGCTTGGCTTCAAAACGACCGCCGCATAGAGCAAAGGTACAGCCGCTTTCAAAACGCAGGGTCGGGCCCATATAGGTGATCTCCAGTGCCCCTTCATCGGGGTCATTTCCGGCCAGCATATTGGCCAGATTGAGCGAATAGCGATCCATTGCACCGCAGACCGGAACACCGAACTGCTGATAGCCATAACGGCCACCGTCCTGCAGTGTGGTCAGCAGACCGGGAGATATAACTTTGATCATACTGCTTCTCCCCTTTCGATGGCTTCATACTCTTCCTGTGTGATCGGCTTGAAAATAACCTTCTGTCCCGCTTTAAGCAGGAAGGGCTCGGCACGATCCATATCAAAGAGCTTGAGGGGGGTACGGCCGATCAGCTGCCAGCCGCCGGGAGACTGAATGGGATAGACACCGGTCTGTGCGCCCGCAATACCGACCGAACCTGCCGGAATGGCGGTACGGGGTGTTTTAAGGCGAGGGGTTGCAATACGCTCGTCCATGCCGCCCATATAGGGGAAGCCGGGAGTGAAGCCCAGCATATAAATCAGATACTCTCTGCCGCTGTGGATGGTGATGACCTCTTCGGGCGTCAGACCATTATGCTGGCAGACATTTTCCAGGTCGGGGCCATGCTCGCCGCCGTACAGAACGGGAATGACGACGGTCTCCCCTTCCTGTGCAGCACCTTCGCCCGATTCTGCACCGGCTGTTTCAATAGCAGACACCAGCTGATCGGGATCCAGCTGCATGGGATCATAATGAATGGTCACGGCACTGTAGGTAGGCACGAGTTCGATGATGCCGGGCAGCGCCATATCGGCAAAGCGCGCAGCAAAACCGCAGACTGCCCGGTTGACTTCGGGCGAGATCTCCTGGGGAAAAACAACGGTTACTGCACAGTCGCCGCAGAAACGAATGTCGAATTTCATTTTCCCAGAACCTTCTTCATATTGGCCGCTTCAACACCCTCATTCTTCAGGGCTTCGCGGATCTTCTGTACAAAGCGGACGGCCTCGGCATTGTCACCGTGGACGCAGACCGACTTACAGTTGAGCTTGAGAACATTGCCGGTATAGGTGACAACTTCATTGTCGCGTACCATACGCAGAACGCGCTGGCAGGCCAGGTCGCTGTCATGGATGACCGATCCTTCCAGCTTGCGGTTGACCAGGCTTCCATCATCATTATAGGCGCGGTCAGCAAAGAACTCACTGACATAACCGATGCCACATTCGGCAGCCGCTTCTTCCATCTTGCTGTTGGGCAGACCCAGCAGCAGCATCTGACTGTCGAAATCACGGATGGCTGTCGCCAGCGCCATGGCCATATCCATATCCTTGCCGGCCATGTTGTACAGGGCGCCATGAGCCTTCAGGTGCTGCAGTTCACCGCCTGCCGACTTGACAAAGGCATAGAGCGCGCCCAGCTGATATTTGACATAGGCATAGGCCTCATCGCGGGTCAGCTTCATATCGCGGCGGCCAAATCCCATTAAATCGGGGAAGCTGGGATGCGCGCCGATGGCTGTACCGTGTTTGACGGCCATACGGACGGTCTTTTCCATAACCATGGGATCGCCGCCATGATAACCACAGGCGACATTAACCGATGTTACATGAGGGATAACCTCATCATCCATGCCCAGTTTATAATTGCCAAAGCTCTCACCCAGATCGCAGTTAAGGTCGATACGCAGCAGTTCAGACATAAAAACAGCCTCCTTACAGACATATATAAAATCAAAACCGTTTGCGGCACAAAGCCACTATATTTTATTATAGTATAGCACTATTCCGACAAATGGAAAAGACTTAATCGTTTGTTTGAGTCTGTTTGGGCTCAACTTTTATACTTTCTGCACTGCGCAGCCGACGACCTCTCATACTGCACCGAACCAGCAGAATGTCCTTGCCGATCTTTTCGATAGATGACCACGGAATAACCTTGTCCTCTTCCCTGCCCAGCAGGCCGAACAGACGCAGTTTTCCCGGAATGACAATGGCGCGCACCTCTCCGCTATGGACAGCGATCTCCACATCTCCCACATAGCCCAATCGACTGCCTGTTTCGACATCGATGACCTCACGGCATCCAAGTTCATATACTCTGCAGATATTTTCCATAGAAAAGCCCCCTTACTCCATACTATATATAGAGCAAGAGGGCGATTTTCATGTGCGGTTTATCGGAGGTCTTCCCCTTTCAGGAAGCGGGCAAGTCCCTTCTGCAGCATCAGACAGCCGATGACAGCCATGACCGAGCTGGGCAGCATATAGCTGCCATTGTAGAGGATCGAATAAATGGTGGGGCTGGTCATCTCCCAGCCCATAAAGATGGGAGGCATATAGGATGCATAGATGGTAACGCCGCTGATGAAATGGATGATAAATCGGGCAAAACAGCCGATCAGCGCGGCCAGCCAGGTCAGCGACGGACGGTTTTTCAGCAGACCGGCAAAGCCGACAAACATATAGGCCAGGGAATAATCGAGCAACATGGACTGCCAGTTGACGGCAACACCGCCCGACAGGAAGAACTTGATGGTGCCAAAAACCAGTCCGGCCATCAGGCCTGCTTCGGTACCCCAGCGAATGGCATAGAGGATGAGGGGCAACATGACGAAGTCGATGGAGCCGCCGTACTGCCAGACGGCTTTGATCTCAATAAAGCTGAGTACATAGGCGATGGCGACAAAAAGGGCGCCCTCAACCAGTCTGCGGTTCTTTTTCTTCTGTTCAGACATAAATAGATTCTCCTTTCGATTGAATACACCGAAAGCCTCTTCTTCGCGCCCCCTCGGCTGCGCACTTCCAAAAGAAAAAGCCGCAGGGATAGACCTGCGGCTTCAAAAGCTCGAAATATAACTGCTTCCTACGCCGGCATTACCCGGATCAGGTATAAGGGTTACGGAAAAACATCCCGCTCTCAGCCAACTTTTCGCCAGCACCCCTGTATTCAATTCTATTCAAAGATACACCCGAAGGGTGCATCTGTCAATACCTTTTACTTCTGGTCCTCGCCCAGTTCAGCCAGCATACTGTTGAGCAGACGCTCCTCCAGCTCCTTGCCGGCATTGTGGCCCATCTTCTTGTTACGGTTGTTCATAGCTGCAACCTCGATGACGACGGCCAGATTACGGCCCGGCTTAACGGGAATGGTCAGCGAAGGTATGGAGATATCCAGGATCTTGGTATAGTTCTCCTCGGTGCCCATACGATCGTAATGCTTGCCCTCGACCCAGTTTTCCAGATTGATGATCAGGTCGATCTTCTCCGTGGGCTTGACCGAGCCCATACCGAACAGACGGCGAACATCGACGATACCGATGCCGCGCAGCTCCATAAAATAACGGATCAGCTCGGGCGCAGAACCGACAAGGCTCTTGGCCGAAACACGCTTGATGTCAACTGCATCATCGGCAACCAGACGGTGGCCGCGCTTGATCAACTCGATGGCGGTCTCACTCTTACCGACACCACTATCACCGATCAGCAGGATACCTTCACCGTAGACCTCCATCAGAACACCGTGCATGGTGGTGCGCATACCCAAATGGACGTTAAGGGAACGGGTCAGCTCGGAAATCAGATCGGAAGCGTGTTCGCTGGAACGCAGAACAGGAATGCCATACTTCTTGGCCTGCTCCAACGCTGCAGGAAGAATTTCGCCATCCTTGGACAGAACCATGACAGGGATATCCTTGGCAAAAAGGGCGCCCAGACGCTCGGCCTGCTCGTCTTCGCTGAACTGGCTGAGATATCTGGTCTCGACTTCGCCTAAAATCTGAATACGGTCGGTGTCATAACTTTCATAGAAACCGGCCAGAGGCAGACCGGGACGGCTGACGCTGGCATGGGAGATCCGGCGCTCGAGATAACCGTCGGGTCCGCAGAGGACTTCCAGACCGAATTCCTTGATCAAATCGTGAACCATGATCGAATATTTGGATGCCATATAAATCACCTCATCAAGTAGGGTCGGGCCCCCGGCCCGGGACACATTATAGAATGCACCTATTATATAACAGTCCGACAAAAATTGCAATTGCCCCTGCTGCGAAGTTTTTTTGTAAATTCGAAAAGTTTTTCTTTACATTCGGCTCCATTCCATGTATTATAATAGTCGCGGCAATTTGAGCCGCCAACATGACACTGGTCAGGTTAGCAACAAGCCAAAAAAGATTTTCAAAAAACTTTGAATTTTCTCTTGATTTATGGCGATCGTTGTGTTATTATAATCTTTGTTATGTAACTTATTATAAGGAGGTGCAGAGAAATGGCAAAGTGTGATATCTGTGACAAGGGCGTAACATTCGGCATCAAGGTTTCCCACTCCCACAGAAGAACAAACAGAGCTTGGAAGCCCAATGTCAGACGCGTCAAGGCTATCGTCAACGGCACTCCCACTCATGTAAATGTTTGTACTCGCTGCCTGCGCTCGGGTAAGGTTACAAGAGCTATCTAACTTCTCTTGCATACCCCTGAGATGACTGAATAAAGCACAATGAGATCCCGATCTTACGATCGGGATTTTTTGTTTTTCTCCCCTATCCCCTCGTTTATCAAAACCATTGACATAAGAAAAAACCATCCCGAATCCGATGATTCAGGATGGTTTTATTATTTTGATTATTTGCCGGGCTGCCAGAATTCCGGCTTACTGGAACGGCTGAACAACTCCTCAGCAACTTCACGAAGGGTCGCGCCTTCGAAAAGCAGCTTGTACATACCTTCCGAAATGGGCAGCTCAATACCGCTGTCCTTGGCCAGGTGATGAATGGCCTCTGTTGCAAAATAACCTTCGACAACAGCACCAACCTTCTTAATGGCCTCCTCCGGCTTCTCTCCTGCACCGATCATCAGACCGGCACGGCGATTGCGGGAATGGTTGGATGTGCAGGTAACGATCAGATCACCGATGCCCGAAAGACCGGCAAAGGTCTCGTTCTTACCGCCCAGATAGACGCCGAAGCGGGCCATCTCGGCAATACCGCGGGTCATCAGCATAGCCTTGGTGTTGTCACCATAGCCGGCACCATCGCTGATGCCAACAGCCAGCGCCATGATATTCTTCATGGCTCCACCCAACTCGGCACCGATGACATCGGCATGGGTATAGACACGGAAGAAACCATTAACAAAGGCTTCCTGCACCTTTTCAGCTGCAGCCACATCTTCCGATGCCGCAACGATCGCTGTGGGGATTTTACGTGCAACCTCCTCAGCATGAGAAGGACCGGTCAGTGCAACGATACGACCCTTGTCCCCCAGTGCCTTACGCAGGCTGTCGGCCAACAGGCAATAACCGTTAGACTTATCAAAGCCCTTGGAAAGCAGAACAACAACGGTATCCTTTTCGATATGCGCACACAGCTTCTGCGCTGTCGAGTAGACCGCAAAGGAAGGTACTGCAACAACGACGATATCACAGCCTTCCGCACAGGACATATCCATGGTAAAGCGGATGCTTTCCTCCAGTTGAACACCGGGCAGCAGTTTTTCGTTGCCACGATTTTCCCGGAGCATCTTATATTCCTCTTCCAGGAAGCACCAGACCGACACATCATGGCCATTGCCATCCAGCAAGCTGCTGACAGCAAGACCCCAACCGCCGCATCCGATTACGGAAATTTTCATTATTCGTTGCCCTTTCCTTTCTTACTGCCAAATCGCGCCTCAGTACCATTGAGCAGGCGGCCGATGTTGGAACGATGCAGATAGAAAACAAAAATGCAGATATAGATAGTATAGGCCAGATAGCTGTGGCCTACGGTTGTACCCATGACCTCATTGCAGAAGAACCATACACTCACAGGGAAAGTAATGGCCGCCAGCAATGTGGAGATCGATACGATCTTTGTAGCAAAAGCACAGACAAAGAAGAGAGTCGCTTCGACGACGAAGATGCGCCAGTCGAGATAGAGCATGCTGGCCGCCATACAAGCTGCCGCCTTGCCGCCCTTGAACTTATAATAGACAGGATAAGCGTGGCCCAGAGTAACAGCTGTAGCACCAATCATATAGCCCATATCGCCCAGGAGCCACTCGGCAATAGCGATACCGGCAAAAGTCTTGAGAAAGTCGATGCCCAGAGTCATGGCCGCCTTCTTGAGGCCGTAGGTACGCAGCATATTGGTGGTACCTGCATTGCCGCTGCCATGCTTGCGGATATCATCCTTATAAAAGAGCTTGGAAACGATGATCGAGCCGCTGACTGCGCCGCAAAGATAGGCTGCAGCAAAGGCCAGAACCCATGCCCATGCGTGGGATGCGAACATAAGCTCCTCCTCTTACTCGTCCTTCTCGCCTCTCTGACGGACGATCATCTTGACGGGTGTACCGACAAAACCATAAACGTCACGCAGACGGTTTTCCAGATAACGCAGGTAGGAATAATGGAACAGCTTTGCATCGTTGCAGAAGCAGACAAACGTGGGGGGCTTGACACCGACCTGAGTCATGTAATAAACCTTCAGGCGGCGACCCTTGTCCGTGGGAGGCTGTACACGTGCAGTTGCATCGGCCAGAATAGTATTGAGCATACCTGTTGTGGCACGGAAGCAGTTGGCTGCATTGACCTCCTTGATCTTGTTGAAAATATTTTCAACGCGCTGGCCGGTCTTGGCCGAAATGAACATGATGGGTGCGTATGTCATGTAAGCCAGATCGGTGCGGATCTTCTTCTCGAAGTCAGCCTGTGTGGAGGTCTCCTTCTCGATGAGGTCCCACTTGTTGACAACGATGATGACCGCCTTGCCGCTGTCGTGCGCCATACCGGCAATCTTGGTATCCTGCTCGGTAACGCCGTCCTGCGCGTCGATCATCAGCAGGCAGACATCGGCACGCTCAATGGCCATAACCGCACGCATGACCGAGAACTTCTCGATGGCTTCGTTGACCTTGGAATGCTTGCGGATACCGGCAGTATCGATAAAGAGGAACTTGTCCTCCCCTCTCTCGACGATGCTGTCAATGGCATCACGGGTGGTGCCGGCAATATCACTGACGATGCTGCGCTCTTCACCGGTGACACGGTTGAGCAGGGAGCTCTTGCCGGCGTTGGGCTTACCGATCAGAGCGACCTTGATCATCTCTTCCTCTTCGCCCTCATCCTCATCTTCTGCAGGGAAATGCTCATAGCAGCGGTCCAGCAGGTCGCCGGTGCCATAGCCGTGCATAGCGGAAATGCCGACGGGATCACCCAGGCCCAGGTTATAGAACTCATAGAAATCTGCAGGGGGATCGCCCGGTGTGTCCAGCTTGTTGACGCACAGGACAATGGGCTTCTTTGCGCGCTGCAGCATAGCTGCAACATCGGCGTCAGCAGCGGTTACGCCGGTCTTAACGTCGGTGACCAGAACAACGACATCGGCATGGCTGATGGCGATGTAGGCCTGCTCACGCATGAAGCGGAGGATCTCGTTGTCGGTCTTGGGTTCGATACCACCTGTATCGATAACATCAAATGTACGGCCGCGCCACTCGGCCTTGGCGTAAATTCTGTCGCGTGTAACGCCGGGTGTGTCCTCAACGATGGCTGCGTTCTTACGCTCGGCCAGTCGGTTAAACAGCAAGGACTTACCAACGTTTGGTCTGCCGACGATTGCCACTACGGGTCTGCTCATGGTAAACCAATCCTTTCTGATATATAGTCATAACTAATCGGATGCGCTGTCCGTCAGGACTGCACATATACTGAACTTGGAAAATGCGCAGATGGAAAGTCCATCCTATCTTTTGATTATGGCATTTTTTTGCGCTTCCGTCAATCCTCGGCCGATGACATTCACAAAACTTTCAAGAACTTTTCAGTCCTGCTCCGGCTATATCAGAACGGCCGTGCAGAAAAATGCCACAAAAACAAAAATAGAGAAGCGGGATCTCCCACTCCTCTACTTTCCGTTTCAATTGACTCGATTAAGCCTCAACTGCCATAACTGTACGGCCGTTGTATGTGCCACAAGCCTTGCAGGCTCTGTGAGAAAGTACGGGCTCGCCGCACTTGGGGCACTTGGAAACATTGGGAAGGTCGAGCTTCCAATGTGCGCTGCGTCTCTTGTCTCTTCTCTGTCTGGATACTTTACCCTTAGGTACTGCCATGATTTTCGCCTCCTCGCTATATCTTCACATTTATTATTTATTATAATTAATAAAATAACCGAAATTAAAAACTACTTCTTGAGCAGCTCGGCCAGCTTGGCCAGTCTGGGGTCGATCTCCTTGCGATTGCATCCGCATTCGCCTTCATTGAGATCATGACCGCATTTGGGGCACAGGCCCTTACAGTCGGGATCGCACAGAACAACGGTGTCCAGATCCAGGAACAACTCAGGAATCAGAATATCGTCAACCTCGACCTCATCCGACTCTACAACGATGATATCGTCCATCTCCTCGTTTGCGACCTTGCGGGTCAGGATCAGAGAAACATCGGTATAGTGTTTGTAACGAACCGGCTTGAGGCAACGCGCACAGGCAACGGTCAGATCGGTCGAGATCTCGGCTTCCAGCTGGAAGGCCTCGTTCTTGCTTTCGATGCTGCCGCAGATACGAACGGGATCCTTGAAGATCTGCTCGCCTGCTACGACCTCTGCGCTGAGATCTATATCGTAATCAAAATCTATTCTCTTGTCTTTCGAGGTCATGACCTCGCCAAGGCTGATTCTCATAGATACAGTCCCTCTCAAAATAGTCCGAAATATATTATATCCATACAGGCACACTTTGTCAAGAACTTTCTTTGCAGCCTGTATAAATCCTTCTTTCGACAAACCGGAAAGAAGAATACCCAATGATTTTAATTGCTCAGGGCCATTTTGTCAAGGGGTTTGTCAAGTAAAACACCCTTACAGACAAAAGAATTTTTTCGTTTTTCCGTCTTCCCGACCTTCGTTGTTTTATCCTCCTATTTATTTATATAAATAATGTGTATTTTTCGATTTTCTTCCGTAAGATTATTTCTTTTTTTCTGCAGCTGTGGTACAATGACTTTGTATAATTTAAAGTAATCTGGAGAAGTGTCCGTGAAAGAATATAAAATCAACAAAAACGACGCCGGCCAGCGTCTGGACAAATATCTGGCCAAGGCCGTTCCTCTGCTTCCCGGCGGTCTGATGCACAAATATCTCCGCCTCAAACGCATCAAGCTCAACGGCAAGCGCTGCGAAGCTGCACAGAAGCTGGTGGAGGGCGATGTTCTGAGCCTCTATATCAACGATGAATTCTTCGAAAAGGCCGACAGCGAGAAGGCTTTTCTGCAGGCCAAGCCGGAGATCGACATCGTCTATGAAGACGAACACATCCTGCTGGTCGATAAAAAGCCCGGCATGGTTGTCCATGAAGACGAAAGCCATACGACAGATACCCTCATCAACCGCATCCAGGCCTATCTCTACAAAAAGGGCGAATGGGATCCCGACCGCGAGAACAGCTTTGTCCCCTCTCTCTGCAACCGTATCGACCGCAACACCGGCGGCATCGTCATTGCTGCCAAGACGGCCGAAGCTCTGCGCATCCTCAACGAGAAAATCAAGATCCGCGAGATCGACAAGTATTATCTCTGTCTGGTCCACGGCACGCCCAAGCCCCCCAAAGGCACGCTGAAGAATTATATCGCCCGCAACACGGACGAGAAGCGCGTCTATGTATCAGATACCCGTACCAAGGACGGTTTAACCGCCATTACCGATTATAAGGTTCTCAAGTCGGCCCGTGGTCTGTCTCTGGTCGAGTGCCGTCTGCATACCGGCCGCACCCATCAGATCCGTGCCCAGATGGCGCACTTCGGCCATCCTCTGGCCGGTGATACCAAATACGGTCTCAACAAAGACAACAAAAATCTCCCTTTCAAGCACCAGGCCCTCTACTCCTACAAGCTGATCTTCACTTTCGAGACCGATGCCGGCTGCCTGGAGTATCTCAACGGCCGTACATTTGAGGTCGAACACATTCCCTTTGCCGACTATCTGTCGTAAAGCGCCAAAAGTAATATGCGAGAAAATCAGAGGAAAACAGAGCATTTCGAAGCTATTTCGAGATATTCTGTTTTTCCCCTTGATTTGTTCCAGTTTTATGCATCTTTTTACGGAAAACCGTTGACATTTTCCGTCTTTTTATGTATATTAGTCCTGTTATATCTATGGGAGGGTTATAGAATGTCCACCAAAATCATTAACCTTGAAAATATTCACAAGGATTATGGAGGAAAGGTTGTCCTCGATAATCTTAATTTATATGTAAGGGACAAAGAATTTGTCACCTTGCTTGGCCCTTCGGGCTGCGGCAAGACCACTACTTTGCGCATTATCGGCGGTTTTGAGACCCCCAGCGCGGGAGTGGTTTATTTTGATGGTGTAAAAGTCAATGACGTACCGCCCAACAAGCGCCCCGTCAACACCGTCTTCCAGCGCTATGCGCTCTTCAACCACCTCAACGTTTTCGACAACGTCGCCTTCGGTCTGCGCATCCAGAAGGTCAAGGAAAGCGAGATCAAGGACCGCGTCAACCGTATGCTCAAGCTGGTCAGCCTCCCCGATTACGGCGAGCGCATGTCCAACGAACTGTCGGGCGGCGAGCAGCAGCGTGTTGCCATTGCCCGCGCGCTGGTCAACCATCCCCGCGTTCTGCTCCTCGACGAGCCTCTGGCTGCCCTCGACCTCAAGCTGCGCAAGGAGATGCAGCGCGAGCTCAAGGCTATTCAGCAGCAGGTCGGCATCACCTTCGTCTTCGTCACCCATGACCAGGAAGAAGCGCTGACCATGAGCGATACCATCGTTGTTATGAACAAGGGTAAGATCCAGCAGATCGGCACCCCCACCGACATCTACAACGAGCCCAAGAATGCCTTTGTCGCCAACTTCATCGGCGAAAGCAATATCGTCCCCGGCGTTATGCACCACGACAAGCTGGTCAGCTTCTGCGGCCGCACCTTCGACTGCCTGGACGGCGGCTTTGCCCCCGACGAACCCGTCGATGTCGTCGTTCGTCCCGAAGACTTCGAGGTCGTATCCCCCGAACAGGGCCAGCTGGTCGGCACCGTCAAGTCGGTCCTCTTCATGGGTGTCCACTATGAGATCATGGTCGAGACCGAGCATTTCACCTGGACGGTCCACTCCATCAACCATGCCGATGTTGGCGATCGCGTAGGTCTGTTCCTGACCCCCGACGATATCCACATCATGCATAAGTCGTAAAGTGGGGAGGGTTTCCGGATGAAAAACAATAAGTTGGGTGCTCTGCCCGCCATTCCCTACGTCGTCTGGATGGCCATCTTTGTCGTCGTTCCCCTGATCCTGATCGTCTTTTATGCCTTCACCAATGAGGCCGGCGCATTCACCATGGAGAATTTCGCCGAGATGGGCAGCTACACCAAGGTCTTTACCCGTTCCTTTGGCCTGTCGGCCATTGCAACGGCCATCTGCCTGCTGATCGGTTATCCCATCGCCTATGCCATTTCCAAAGAAAGCCCCATGTTCCAGCGCATCGCCATGATGCTGGTCATGCTGCCCATGTGGATCAACTTCCTGCTGCGCACCTACGCCTGGATGTCCATTCTGGAAAACACCGGCCTGCTCAATACTTTCTTTAATAACATCGGTCTGTTTGATCTGATCAACTGGATCGGTATTCGTCTGGCTTCCGATCCTGCGGCTTATGTTCCCATCGATCACTTCCAGATGATCAATACCCAGGGTGCTGTCATCCTCGGTATGGTATATAACTACCTCCCCTTTATGATCATGCCCATCCAGTCGGTTATCGTTAAGATCGATAAGTCCATGATCGAGGCAGCCCGCGACCTGGGCGCCGACTCCAAGATCACCTTCCGCAAGGTCATCCTTCCCCTCAGCCTCCCCGGCGTTCTGTCGGGCATCACAATGGTCTTTGTCCCCTCGGTCAGCACCTTTATCCTGTCCCGCCTCATGGGCGGCGGCACGACCATGCTGCTGGGCGACCTGATCGAGATGCAGTTTATGGGCGGCGCCTATAACCCCCACCTCGGCTCGGCCATTGCCCTCGTTATGATGATCGTTGTCATGATCTGTATGGCCGTTATGAACCACTTCGGTGACGGCGAAGACAAGGCGGTGATGTTATGATCCACAACAAACCCAGTAAGGGCGGAAGAATTCTTACCTTCCTGACCTTCCTTTTCCTCTATGCCCCCATTCTGGTGCTGATCATCTTCTCCTTTAACAGCACTAAGAGCCGTACCGTCTGGACAGGCTTCACTTTCGACTGGTACATCAAGCTCTTCAATAACGATGCCATCATGACTGCGCTGGGCACTACCCTTCTGGTTTCTGCTCTGGCTGCCGTTCTGGCCACCATCGCCGGTACATTTGCCGCTGTCGGCCTCTACGGTATGAAGCGCCGTCCCCGTGAGCTGCTGCTGCAGGTCAACAACATCCCGGTCACCAATGCCGATATCATCACAGGTGTTTCCCTGTGTATCCTCTTCGTCTTCCTGGGCAAGCTCCTGGGCTTCGAACTGGGCTTCGGCACTCTGCTGATCGCGCATGTCACCTTCAACATCCCCTATGTTATTCTTTCGGTCCTTCCCAAGCTGCGTCAGCTGGATAAGAACCTCTTCGAAGCGGCACAGGATCTGGGCTGCTCGTGGATGCAGGCCTTCACCAAGGTCATCCTCCCCGAGATCTGGCCCGGTGTCACCAGCGGTCTGCTGATGGCCTTCACCCTGTCCATCGACGACTTCGTTATCAGCTACTTCACCGCAGGCTCGGTAGAGACCCTTTCGATGCGTATCTACGCCATGACCAAGAAGCGCATCAGCCCTGAGATCAACGCCATCTCGACCATCCTGTTCCTGGCCATCCTCGTACTGCTGATCATCATCAACGTACGCGAAGTCCAGCAGGAAAAAAAGTCCGCCAAGAGACACTAAGGCGGCACCCCGAACAGTCATCTTTATTTTGAAGGGAGATAGAAAATTGAAAAAAACACTTGTACTCATCACTGCTCTGCTGACCTTTGCTCTGCTTTTCGCCGGCTGCGGCAGCGACGAGTCCCAGGAAGTCGTTAACGTCTACAACTGGGGCGAAAACATCGACGAATCCATTTTCGATGATTTCGAAGAGGAGACCGGTATCAAGGTCAACTACAAGGTTTATGAATCCAACGAGCAGCTTTATTCGGTCCTCAAGCAGGGCGGCGTCAACTACGACGTCATTATCCCCTCCGACTACATGATCTCTCGTCTGATCGAAGAGGATATGCTTGAAAAGATCGACATGAACAACGTTCCCAACATCTCCAAGATCGACCCCGAATATCTCAATCGTGAGTTCGATCCCAATCAGGAGTATTCGGTTCCCTATACCTGGGGCGTTGTCGGTCTCATCTACAACTCCAAGGTTGTTGACGAGCCCGTAACAAGCTGGAAGACACTGTTCGACGAAAAGTATGCAGGCCAGATCCTGCAGTTTGACAACTCCCGCGATGCTATGGCCACTGCCCTGTTTGCGCTGGGTTATTCGGTTAACACCACCGATGAGAAGGAGCTTCAGGAAGCCTTCGACCTGCTGGTCGAGCAGAAGGATATCCTGCAGGCCTATGTCATGGATACCATCTTCGATAAGCTGGAAGGCGGCGAGGCTGCCATCGGTGCTTACTATGCCGGCGACGCGCTGAGCATGATGGAGATCAACCCCGACCTGCGCTTCTGCATCCCCGAAGAAGGCACCAACTTCTTTGTTGACGCTATGTGCATCCCCAAGGGCGCTGCCAACAAGACCAATGCCGAGTACTTCATCGACTTCATGTGCAATACCGACATTGCGCTGAGAAACATGGAAGTCACCGGTTATGCAACACCTTCGGCTGAGGCTTATGCCGAGCTGGATGAAGAGACACAGAACAACGAGATCCTCTTCCCCGGCCATGAGATCCTCGAAAAGTGCGAGACTTACATCAACCTCCCCGCCGAAACACTGGAGCTGTATAACGACTACTGGACAAAGCTCAAGTCCTAAATCCAACATCCCAAAGCCCTCCCCCATCGGGAGGGCTTTTTTCTATGTCTTGACATTTTTTCTGAGTATAGTAAAATATTGCTATACTAAAGTCTTTCTGCAAAGGAGGTTCGCTGATGTCCGACTATATCTATCGTCCAAATCTTTATACCCCTGCCGATCACGAGGCCCAGATCCGCACCTTCGAAGCCATGGCGCGCAAAGGCTGGCAACTGGAAAGCTATGGCCGATTCATGCTTCGTTATCGTAAGGCCGAGCCTGCCGAGACCCGATATACCATGACCTTCCTGCGAGAGAAGAACATCAAAGGCATTGAGTACGCCTCCAAGCACCGCATCATCGACCGCGCTCTTCAGAACGGCTGGGCACTTGTCTGCGATTCTCCCCTCATGGATCTGCAGGTCTTCCGCACCGATCGGCTGAATCCTGTGCCTATTGTGGAGGATGACCGCATCCACCGCAAACAGACCGCCCTGTTCCTCCGCAAGCAGCATCTGCGTCAGCGCCTGTTCTTCATGCTGTTGCCGCTGCTCACCTTTCTGTTCTATGCCAATGACGGCCTGAGCCCCATCCGCATGGTGGCTTTGCCCGACTTTTTCTATCCCTATGCCCTTGCAGCTGTTCTTGGCCTGTACAGCCTCTGTGAAGGTTTTTGGTACATACTGTGGCGATTGTTCCGCATACCGGCCTGCACCATACCACGGCTTCTGCTTCGGTTGACACTCCTGCCACTGTGGGGCATCACGCTATGGTCGATCTGTGTCGCAGGTCTGCGTATGACTGCCTTCCTTCTGTTGGCGCTGATCGTTACTTTGTTGGCAGCCCTCAGCTATCGCTTGCTCAAGCGCAGATTCTACGAAAATCGCGCTCTGGCGGCTCCCATGTTCATTCTGCTCATCTTCATGCTTTCCCTGTTCATGGCCGATATCGTTATCAATCTGTATATCGAAGACGATACCATGCTGACTCTCTCAAATCAGCCTGCACCGGTCACTATAGCCGATCTTGGCTATGATACCGAAGTTCCCGGCCCATACGGCAGCCATACACCTGTTGCCGATTATATGATCTACGGACAGATGGACGCCACTGCTGACAGCTACTTCTATTATGAAGTCTGCACCATCCCCTCCGATCTCCTGCGTTCCATGATCGTTCGTGCCGCAAAATGGATGTTCTGGATGAAGCCTGCCGATGCTGATCCCCGTTGGGATGTACAGGCATACTATACAGCCAGCCCCAATGTCTATGACGCAGACTGCGCTATGTTCTGCAAAGAAGATACCATCTATTTCATTTACGGTTTCCCCGAACCCGGCAGCGATCGCCTGGTTGAACTGCTGACCCAATGAACATATCTCCTTCCCCCGGTCATTTCCGGGGGAATCTTTTTATGTCTACACACTTCATCATAGCACCCTATTGACATTATCGATATTCGATGATATAGTTAAATTGAAAATATCGATGTTCGATATTACCGTTTCTATTTATGGAGTTGATGTTATGGCCAGAGAGAAATTTCAAACCCTGACCGAACAGATGTATTATATCCTGCTTTGCCTGCGTGAAGAACATTACGGTGCTGATATTGCCGAACTTGTCCGTCAATGGACCGATGGCAGCGTCATCATTGGTCCGGGCACCATGTATGGCCTGCTGGAAACCTTCCAGACCGAAGGTCTGATTCGATTGACCAAAACCGAGGGCCGCCGCCGCAGTTACCGCATCACCGACAAGGGCAATGCCATGCTGGAGGCCGAATACCAACGCCTCCGCCGCCTGACCGAAGACTACCGCCGCTATGGCCCCAAAACCGACAATTAAGGAGGAATAGTTATGAAGAAAAAATACATCC
>JAFYOK010000028.1 GCA_017560175.1 Clostridia bacterium
ACACCCATGAAGCTGATGGCTTCCAGATCCTGTGCCTTGTTGGAGTTGATCAGTCTTCTCAGAACGGCCTCGGTAACGCCGCCGGTTGCGCCGAAAATGGCACCGGCACCCGATGCGATACCAAAGGGCATATCGAGTGCTTCTTCTTCCATGGTAGCCAGATCGACACCGGCTTCCTGGATCATCGAAGTCAACTCGGCAGTTGTGACGACAAAGTCGACATCCTGCTGACCATCGGTGAAGTGCTCGGAGCGCTTGATCTCGCTCTTCTTGGCAGTACAGGGCATGATGGCAACAACGACCAGTTCGCGGCCATCGGGATTGATGCGTGCTTCCTCTTTAAGGATGGCACCGACCATCTGCATGGGGCTGCGGCAGGTGGAAACATTCTTGCGGAACTCGGGATACTTGTTCTCACAGAACTTGACCCAGCCGGGGCAGCAGGAAGTCAGCAAAGGCAGATTCTCGCCCGATTCCAGACGCTCCAGGAACTCCTGCGACTCTTCCATAACGGTCAGGTCTGCACCGAAGTTTGTATCATAGACCTCATCAAAGCCGATACGGCGCAGAGCAGCTGTCAGACGGCCCAGGCAGTTTTCGCCCTTGGGAATACCGAACTTATCGCCGATGGCAACACGGACAGCAGGTGCAATCTGTGCAACAACGCGCTTGCTGGGATCGCCGATGGCTTCCCAGACCTTATCCACATCATACTTGACGGTGATGGCGCCTGTGGGGCAGACGATACGGCACTGGCCGCAGCCAACACACTGGGTCTCGCTCAGCTTCTTGCCAAAAGCAGGTGCAACAACAACATTGGAGCCACGATAAGCAAAGTCGAGGACGCCGACGCCCTGGATCTCTTCGCAGGTACGGACACAGTCACCGCACAGAATACACTTATTGGGGTCGAGGACGATATTATCGGAGCTTCTGTCGATGGGCAGCTGCTTCTTTGTATTTTCAAAACGTACATCCTTGATGCCCAGCGTCTTGGCCAGTTTCTGCAGCGTACAGTCACCGCTGACGACACAGGTGGTGCAGTCGCGGCAATGGGACGCCAGCAGCAGCTCAATGATCATGCGGCGATGCTTCTGCAGACGATGTGTATTGGTATAGATGACCATGCCCTCTCGGGGAGGCTCTGTGCAGGAGGTCATGATATTACCTCTGTCATCTTCGACAACGCACATGCGGCAGGCGCCGAAGGTCGACAGTTCCGAATGATAGCAGAAGGTGGGCAGATCAATGCCGGCCTTGCGGATAACGGCCAGAATATTGGGTTCTTTATCAAATTCAACTCTACGGTTGTTGATCATCATTGTAGGCATAGTTCTTTCCTCCTGTTACCACTGGGCCTTGATCGCGCCAAAGGGGCACGCACTCTCGCAGGCACCGCAGCGGATACACTTGTTCTGATCGATCTTGAAGGGATTCTTGATCTGACCTTCAATCGCGCCGACGGGGCAGCCACGGGCACACTTGGAGCAGCCCTTGCACAGCTCGGGATCAATGACAAAGCTGCGCATGGATGTGCAGGCATGAGCCGGGCACTTCTTATCGACAACATGGGCAATATACTCATCACGGAAGTTCTTGAGCGTGGACATGACCGGCTGTGCGGCGCTCTTGCCCAGACCGCAGAGGGCGGTCTCGGTAACCGTTTTGGCCAGTTCTTCCAGCAGGTCAACATCTTCGAGCGTGCCGCGACCCGAAACGATACGTTCCAGAATCTCCAACATACGCTTGGTGCCTTCACGGCAGGGTACACACTTACCGCAGCTCTCGTTCTGTGTAAAGTTCATAAAGAAACGGGCGACTTCGACCATACAGGTATTGTCATCCATGGCGACCAGACCACCGGAACCGATCATGGCACCCAGCTTCTTCAGAGAGTCGAAGTCCAGGCAGACATCCAGATCCTTCTCGGTCAGGCAGCCGCCGGAGGGACCGCCGATCTGAACAGCCTTGAACTTACCGTCATTCTTGATGCCGCCGCCGATCTCAAAGATGATCTCGCGAAGTGTTGTACCCATGGGAACCTCGATCAGACCAGTGTTGTTAACGGTACCGGTCAGTGCGAAGGCCTTGGTACCGGGGCTGTCGGGTGTACCGATCGACTTAAACCAGTCGGCACCGCGATTGATAATCATGGGAACGTTGGCATAGGTTTCTACATTATTCAGTACGGTGGGCTTGCCGAAAAGACCCTGTTCGACCGTACGGGGCGGCTTGACACGAGGCATACCGCGCTTACCTTCGATGGAAGCGGTCAGCGCCGAACCCTCGCCGCAGACAAATGCGCCTGCACCGCGATTGATGCGCAGCTTGAAGGAGAACTCTGTACCCAGAATGTTCTCGCCCAGCAAGCCTCTCTCCTCTGCCTGCTCGATGGCAGTGCGCAGACGGCTGATGGCCAGCGGATACTCGGCGCGGACATAGATGTAGCCTTCCTGTGCGCCAACAGCATAAGCGGCCAGCATCATACCTTCGATCATCTTATGGGGGTCACCTTCCATGATGGAACGATCCATAAACGCACCGGGGTCACCCTCGTCGCCGTTACATACGACATAGCGAATGGTCTCCTTCTGACGGGCGACCTGGCTCCACTTGCGGCCGGCAGGGAAACCGCCGCCGCCGCGACCACGCAGACCGGAATCGGTGATCGACTTGATGACCGCATCGGGCGTCATTGTATACAATGCCTTTGCAATGGCCTGGTAGGCACCATGTGCAATGGCTTCTTCAATATGTTCAGCATCCAGATGGCCGCAGTTTTCCAAAACCATACGGGTCTGACGCTTATAGAAAGGAATCTCTTCCTGCTTCTGGTAAACCTGGCCGTTCTGCTTGTAGAGCAGACGATCGATGATCTCACCGCGGCAGATGGTCTTTTCAAAGATCTCCCGGACATCTTCTTCCTTGACCTTTGTATAAAGAATACCCATAGGCTCGATGCGCATGAGGGGACCCATTTCGCAGAAACCGTGGCAGCCGCTCTTCTTGACGGCAACGGGATGGTCGCCATGGGCGATCTCGGGGCCGAAGAAAACTTCGACATCGGGATGCTCGGCGGTCAGATGCATCAGCTGTTCATAGATCTTGCCGCTGCCGCCGGCCAGACAGCCTGTACCGGCACAGATCAGGATACGTACCTTTGTATTTTTGATGGTCTCTTCTGCCTGCACCTGCAGGCTGTTCAGACGTTCGAGGCTATTGATCTTTTCCATAAAGCTATGCCTCCTCTCTCAACTTGACCAGCAGCTCAGAAGCCGCATCGGGGGTCATAGACGGATAAACGGTCTCATTGACCATAACGACAGGGGCCAGACCGCAGGCACCCAGACAGGAAACGGTCTCCAGGGTAAAGAGCATATCGTTGGTGGTATGCTTTTCTTTATTCAGACCCAGATCGGCGCGGATGCGCTCAAGAATACCTGTCGACTTACGAACATGGCAGGCTGTGCCGTCGCAGACCTTAATGACATACTTACCCTTGGGCTCAAAAGAAAAATTTTCGTAGAATGTGGCTACTCCATAGGCTTTGGCTTCACTGATACCCAGCTTTTTGGCAACATAGACCAGCAGCTCGGGCGGCAGGTAGCGATACTCTGCCTGGATATCCTGAATGATGGGGATCAAAGACGATTCTGCAGCACCGTGCAGCTCAATGATCTCATCAGCTTTTTCGTAGTATGCTTTCTCCAGCATAAGAATCTCCTCCGTTCAAAAATAAAAACCGGCTCCTCTTCTCTTTCCCTTTTCCAATAAATACAGAGGAAGTCATCAGTTTTTTCAATTATATCGCTCTGTTAAGTTTTTGTCATTCTCATTTTTCTCTTTTTGTGAAAACTTTATCTTATTTTGGTGTAAATTTAACAAAGTTTTTGATTCATTTTTAACCCTTTCATTTCAAGATTTTCCCATTTACCCCCTTTTGCCTGTTTGATTTCTGTTTTCTTTCGCTTTACAAGAGGCACTCCGTGTCGATTTTCGTTGACGGATGGACACCAAAGCAGGTATAATATGAAATATATGTCTGTAATAATACAAGGAGGTTTTCTCTTATGCTGAATAAAGAAGAAATGCTGGCCGTACTGCGCCGCGATGTTATCCCTGCTCTGGGCTGCACCGAGCCTGTCACCGTTGCTCTGGCTGCTGCAGATGCTGCAAAGGCGCTGGGCGGCGTTCCCACATCCATCGTTATGGAAGTCAACCCCAACATTTATAAGAACGGTATGTCGGTCGGTATTCCCCGCTTCTCCCGCGTTGGTCTGGAATATGCAGCCGCTCTGGGTGCGCTGATTGCCGATCCTTCTCTGGAGCTGCAGGTCTTCAGCGGTATCACTCCCGAGATCGAGCAGAAGGCCATCGAAATGGTCGAGAAGAAGCTGGTCTCTGTCACCATCGATCGCGAGCAGACCAAGATCTATGCTCATGCTGTTGTCGAAAGCGAAAACGGCAAGGCCATCACCATCATCAAGGGTTCTCACAACAACATCATCCACACATCGGTCAACGGCAATGTTCTGGTCGAGCGTGCCGAGAATGCCGGTGCTGCTGCTACCGATCTGACCGATAAGCTGATCTCCTCCTCCTTTGTCGAGCTGCGTCAGCTGGTCGAGAGCGCTTCGGAAGAAGAGCTGGCCTTTATGGAAGACGGCGTCAAGATGAACCAGGCCGTCCTCGACTTCAGCCTCAACAACCCCGTCGGTGTCGGTATCAACAAGACCATGCAGGAAGTTATGGATTCCGAACTGCTGGGTAACAGCCTGCTGACCCGCATCCAGCTGGCCGTTGCAGCTGCCATCGAAGGCCGTCTGGACGGCTGCCCCTACACCGTCATGAGCTCTGCCGGCTCAGGCAGCAAGGGCATCGCCGTTATCCTGCCCATCGTTGAGACTGCCAAGCTGCTGGGCTCCACACGCCTGCAGACTCTGCGCGCTCTTGCTTACGGTCACCTGCTCAACAGCTACATCAACCACTATGTCGGCAAGCTGTCGGCTGTCTGCGCATGCAGCGTTGCTGCCGCTACCGCTGCTTCCGCTTCCATGACATGGCTGATGGGCGGCAATGACGATCAGATCGGCTGGGCTGTCCGCAACATGTCGGGCGCGATCACCGGTATGGTCTGCGACGGCGGCAAGGTCGGCTGCGGCCTCAAGCTGGCAACAGCAACTTCTGCCTCTGTCCTGAGCGCTATCCTGGCTGCACGCAAGGTCGTCCTGCGTGAGACAGACGGTATCTGCGGTGATACTCCCGAACAGTGCGTCGCAAACATGGGCCGCATCAGCGATCCCGGTATGGTTCGTGCCGACCGCGAGATCCTCGATATTATGCTGGAAAAGGCAAAATAATCTCTTTACCTCTTATTAACATTATGTTATAATATGCGGGCTGAGTTTTCAGCCCACATCCGGGTGTGGCGCAGTTGGTAGCGCGGGTGCTTTGGGAGCATCAGGCCGCAGGTTCGAATCCTGTCACTCGGACCAATCCCCAGGGCTGTTTATCAGCTCTGGGGATTTATTTTTCTCTCTATATCTCCATTAAAAGAAAGGAACACGTTATGAACAACAAACTCGAACGCAAGTATGGCTTATTTACAGCCATCTGCATGGTCGTGGGTATCGTCATCGGTTCGGGCGTCTTTTTCAAGGCCCAGACCATTCTGACCAAGACCGGCGGCAACATGCCTCTGGGCATCCTTGCATGGCTCATTGGCGGCATCATCATGCTGGCCTGCCTGATGACCTTCTCTTACATGAGCCAGAAGTACGAGCGTGTCAACGGTCTCGTTGACTATGCCGAAGCTCTGGTCGGCCCCAAGTATGGCTACCTGATGGGCTGGTTCGTCGCCACCCTCTACTTCCCCGCCATGGCAGCCGTCCTGTCGTGGGTATCGGCACGCTACACCCTGGTCTTCATCACCTCGGCCTTCCCCGGCTTCCCCATGATCATCCCTGCCGAAGCAGGCGGATGCATCATCGGTCCCGAATGCATGGTACTGACCCTCTTCTATGTCTGCATGACCTACGGCATCAACGCCCTGGCACCCCGCATGGCAGGTAAGATCCAGTCCAGCACCACCGTTATCAAGATGATCCCTCTGGCACTGATGGCTGTTGTCGGCCTGATCGTCGGTCTGACCAGCGGCACGCTGCAGCAGAACTTCGCCGTTCCTGCGCCCAACACCGATCCTGTCAGCAATCCCCTGTTTGCCGCTGTCTGCGCAACTGCCTTTGCGTATGAAGGCTGGATCATTGCCACTTCTCTCAATGCCGAGATCAAGGATTCCAAGAAGAACCTGCCCCGCGCACTGGTCATCGGCGGCGCTGTCATCATTGCCACCTACCTGTTCTACTACATCGGTGTTGCCGGCGGTGCTTCCAACCAGGAACTGATCGACCTGGGCGCTACCGTTGCCTTCACCAATATCTTCGGCGGTTTCCTGGGCAATGTCCTCAACCTCTTTATCGCCATCTCCTGCCTGGGTACCACCAATGGCCTGATGATGGCCTGCAGCCGTTCCATCTATGCGCTGGCGGCACGCGGCCGCGGCCCCAAGGCTGATGCCTTTGCGCAGCTGGATCCCTACACCAATATGCCTTCCAATGCATCGATCTTCGCTCTGATGATTACCGGTGCATGGGCGCTGTACTTCTATGTCACCAACCTGGCCGGCATCTGGACAGGCCCCTTCGCCTTTGACCCCACCGAGCTGTGCATCATCACCGCTTATATGATGTACATTCCCATCTTTGTTCAGTGGATGCGTAAGGAAAAGAGTGAGACCGCCCTGCGCCGCATCATTATGCCCGTTCTGGCCATCCTCGGCTCTCTGTTCATGGTCATCGCCTGCATCTTCGGCCACGGCATGGCCTGCGTATGGTATATGATCTTCTTCCTGGCTGTCATGGCTCTGGGTATGCGCTGGTATAAATAAGGCACTCTCCATACTTGTAATTTTCCCCGTGTTGGGGTATAATCGATAATGCTTATGTAAATCATCCCCGACAAAGGAGTTATAGATCATGGAAAACACCGAAAAGAAGGATATCTTCGAAGAACTGGAGCTCTACGATTGCCCCATCTGCCAGGGTACAGGCCTGCTGGACGAGTCCAACGGCTGGATCTATGTCATGTGCAATGACTGCGGCAGCCAGACCGGCGAGGTCCCCTATAAGACACCTGAAGAGCGCGAAGCTGTTGCAAGAAAGGTCGTCGAGCTCTGGAACATGGGCAAGGTCATCGTCTGCGGCAGAATGGAATAAGATTTCTTTCCCCCCTCTCCATCTATTGGAGAGGGGATTTTTTATTGCCCTCTTTCTCTTCTCCGCCCGCTGTGCTACAATGTTGCTATACCAATCCAACAGGAGGATCCCTCTATGTTTCACAATACCGTTCACCGCCCCCGCATCCTTGTGGTGGGCAGTCTGAATATGGATCTGATCGCCGAAACCGACCGTTTCCCCGTCCCCGGACAGACGCTCATGGGCCGCAGTTTCTCCATGGCCCCCGGCGGCAAAGGTGCCAACCAGGCCGTACAGACAGCTCGCCTGGGATGTGACGTCACCATGCTGGGAAAACTGGGCTTTGACAACAACGGACAGGCTCTGCTGCAGACCTGTAAAGATGCAAACCTTAACACCGATTCCATGCTTTTCGACCACGATTCTGCCACCGGCTGTGCCATGATCGTCATCGAAAAGGAAGAAAACGGCAGCAGCCAGAACCGTATTCTGGTCATCCCCGGCGCCAACATGACCATTACTCCCGAGGAGGTTGCTTTCCTTGAGGAAGAGATCAGCCACTATGATATGGTCATCCTGCAGAATGAGATCCCCATGGCTATCAACACCATCGTTGCCCGTTATGCCCATGCCAAAGGTGTCCCCGTCATGCTCAATCCTGCACCTGCAGCCGAACTGCCTGCCGAGCTGCTGGGCTATATCACCTACCTCTCTCCCAACGAGACCGAGGCCGAAGCACTGACCGGTGTACACATTGACCGCCACGAAGATACTGCCGATCTTATCGCTGCACAGCAGGCTGCCGAAATGCTTCACCAGCAAGGTGCTGCCAATGTTCTCATCACCCTCGGCCAGGCCGGTGCCGCCCTTTTCACATGGAAGAACAGCATCTGTTTCTGCAGCCATGCCCCCTGTTTCAAGGTCGACGCTGTTGATCCTACAGCCGCCGGCGACTCCTTTATCGGCGCTTTCTGCACGGCTGTCTGCCACGGTGAAGATGCCCTGTCGGCGCTGACCTTTGCCAACCGCACCGCATCGCTGACCGTCACCCGTATGGGTGCAATTCCTTCGCTTCCCACGCTGGATGAAGTCCTGGATGCTATGAAATAAATCCCCATCGCCCTCGGAAACGGGGGCGATTTTTGCATATCCCTTCTGTTTTCGGGCATACTGAGGGCAAACCATTCAAAGGAGATCTGCCCTTATGATCGAACAGGATACCATCCGCCTGCTGCGTGAGTGCGATGCCGGCATCCGTATGGGCGTCGCTTCCATCGATGATATCATCAAAGATGCCGACCAACCCGGCCTGCGCCGTGCGCTTGAGGACTGCCGTACCGGCCATACTGCGCTGGCCAAAGAGGTTGAAATGCAGCTCAACCGCTTCCACGATCGCGGAAAAGCTCCCAACCCCATGGCAAAAACCATGTCTCATCTCAAAACCATGGTCAAAATGGCCATTGATCCCTCCGACCGCACCATCGCTGATCTGATGACAGACGGATGCGGCATGGGTGCCAAATCTCTCAGCAAATTCCTCAACGAATACAAAGCTGCCGATGAAGCCTCCAAAGATGTGGCCAAACGACTGATCGCCCAGGAAGAACAGCTTTCGGCTCGCCTGCGGCAGTATCTGTAACGTTGCTTTTGGCGATCATTGACATTCCCCCTGCCCAAGCTGTATAATAGGCCTGCATATATTATTATATTATGGAGGCACTTTTATGGAATATCGTATCCTGGGTAAGACCGGTCTGAAGATCTCCCGTCTGGGCTTCGGCGGCATTCCCATTCAGCGCATCGATGCCGAGGCTGCAAAGCCCATCATCCGTCAGCTGAAGGATTCCGGCATCAACTTCATCGACACAGCCCGCGGCTACACCGTCAGCGAAGAGTACATCGGCGGCGGTCTGGAAGGCATCCGCGAGCACTTTGTTCTGGCCACCAAGAGTATGGCCCGCACCAAGGATGCTATGGCTGCCGATATCGACATCTCTCTGGGCAACCTGAAGACCGATTACATCGATCTGTATCAGATCCATAACGCAGGTCTGGCCGATCTGGACACCATCATGGGTGAAGGCGGCGCACTGGAAGCTCTGCAGGAAGCCAAGGCTGCCGGCAAGATCCGTCATATCGGTCTGACCTCTCACTCCATCGAAGTCTTTGAAAAGGCTGTCGAAATGGATTGGGTCGAGACCTTCATGTTCCCTACAACATCGTTGAAACACATGGTGCCGAGCTCATCAAGAAGTGCGCCGAGAAGAACATCGGCTTTATCTGCATGAAGCCTCTGGCCGGTGGTGCGCTGGAAAATGCACCTCTGGCAATGCGTTTCCTGGCTGCCAACGAGGATGTCACAGTCATCATCCCCGGTATGGCCGATGCCAAGGAGATCGAGCAGAACCTGGCTGCTGTCGAAGATACCTCTCCCCTCACCGAAGCTGAGCTGGCCGAGATGGACAAGATCCGCAACGAACTGGGCACACAGTTCTGCCGCCGCTGCAACTAC
>JAFYOK010000029.1 GCA_017560175.1 Clostridia bacterium
CGGATGCCGCTGTAGCCTTCCAGCTGTCCCAGCTGCTGGGTCTTCTTGCCTTCAAGGATCTCCTCAGCACCGCAAAGGGTGGCTTCCAGTTCGCCGACGATCTTGAGGTTCATGGCTTCCTTGGTGACATAGGTGGCCAGGAAGGCGGGATTGTAGACACAGGCTTCGACCTTGACGGCATCACCGATGGGTGTCGTTTTGACATTACGGACCTCCAGACGAGGCATAGCCTTGACGGCACGGAGCAGATAGCGGCCGTGCTTCTCAACCTCCTGCTGCAGGAACTTGGGCGGGCAGTTCTGTACGAGGGTCTTATAGTCATAACCGCCGATCTCGACTTCGCCCAGCTGGGGATGCTGATAGGGTGTCCAGGGCTTGATGGCATCAGGTCCCAGATTCTCGTCGGCCCACTGATAGACCTTCTTCATCTGGTCATACTGAGCTGCATCGCTCTTCTCCTTGGGCGGGAACTCATGGGGAACGCCGACTCTGGGATAAAGATCCCAGCACTCGATGGTAAAGTTGATGAGACCCATAGCAAAATGGTTAAAATCGTCAAACAGACCACGGATGGGGCCTGCACCAACCGCAACATATTCATCACGGACATTGAGGGCAGGATAACCGCTCTCTTCTGTGGCAATCTTGCCCAGCGCTTTATAAAGCTCCATATCCGACTTGACGGCTTCCTTGCCCGACTTGTATCCGGGCGGATAGAGATAGAAACCACCCATGGTGTGCATATTGGTGATGCAGCAGATATTCTTATGGTCGGCGATAAAATCAGCCATGATCTTGGTCTCGTCATGAATCAGCGGATATGTACCAGCACCGGCCTGACGAACTTCGGGTTCCCATGCAAAGGGGAAGTTGCGGTTGAAGTCATTGCCCCACTTGTTGGGCGCCTGCTTGATCCATACACCGTCATAATCTTCGATCATGCCTTCATTGAAGACATTATAGAACTCGCCTTCTGTATCATCTGCGCCGCGCTTGACCATCAGGCGAGGATCTTCCTCCGAAACCTTCCATACACCATAGGGCGACTTGACGCGCATGCGGCGGATGACACCATCACCGTCCAGGTCCATAGGCTGCACACCGGGCTGCAGGTCGTCAAAAGGATACATCTTATTGACCGAACACAGCATCTCAGGCGTGGTCAGATAGGTTTCCGAACCATCGGGACTGATGCGAGGGATGACATAGAAAGTATAGTCACGCAGGATCTTGCGGATCTCGGGTGCGTCGCAGTTGGTATAGAGGGCATCCAGCAGATACATGGCGCACATGGAGCCTGTGACCTCACCTGCATGGATATTGCCGTCGATGCAGTAGGCCGGCTTCTCGGAAGGCAGGCCTGTGGCACTGTCGGTAACAGCAATGGCCCAGATATCACGGCCTTCGGCGGTCTTGCCCAACGATGTCAGCGTGGTCAGTTCGGGATGATCGTTTTCATATCCCTTGAGGATGGCTTCGATCTCGTGCCAGAGATAGAAATGATCATAGGTATGGGTGACTTTCATAAGATCTTTTCCCCTTTCGATAAGTTTCTATATTTTGTTATAAACCAACTTATAAGAAAAGGGCCGCAGAATTCTGCGGCCCTTGCCAGGGCCAACGCCCTTATGAATCAAATTGTTATTTATGCCTCTTTTTCCTTACGGCCAATGAGCAGATAAGCTGCGCCCATGGTGATCAGGTAAAAGACAGCAGCACCGGCATAAACCATGCGGTAGCCGGGAACCATCGCACCGGGACGGCCGAACATATCGGCGACAACACCCCATACGGCAGCACCGATGCCGGAACCAACGTCAAAAGCTGCATAGTAGGTGGATGTGGCCTTGCCGCGATTCTCGCGGGAAGCGGTCTGTACCGCCAGGACGTTGAGGATGGGCATGTTGATACCGCCGCCCAAGCCGCGGAGAATGGCCGCTGCATAAAGCATGGTGTCATTCTTCATCAGTGCCAGCGTGACAAAAGCCAGCATATCGATGCCGATACCCAGCTGCAGGGTGCGGAAATTGCCCAGCTTGTTGGCGATCTTGCCCGACGACATACGAGCCAGAATCATGGCAAATGCCTGTACGGTAAAGAAGCGGCCAACGACCGAAATACCCATCTCTGTGGCGTAGGGAGATACAAAGTTAGAGACCGATGTTGTGGAAAAGCTGACCAGTGCAAAAATAGCGGCTGCAGGCAGCGCTTTCTTATAAATCAGAGTTGCAGAAAGCTTCTGCAGCAGGGTCATATTGGAAGTATCAACGGCAGGGGCCTTCTCTTCCGGTGCAGGTTCTGCCTTGGGCTGCTTCTTCTCATAATTGAGGCTGAAGGCTACGGGCAGCGCCAGAACGATCATCGAAAGGCTGAAGATAAAATATTTATCCGACTCACCGGCCAGCAGCATACCGATACCCATAGCAGGGCCGACTGCAGTGGCCAGATTGTTGAACAGACCGTAATAGCCGATGCCTTCCTTCATGCGTGCAGGATGGAGGACGTCGGGAGCCATGGTACCTGTGGAGATCGATGTCAGCGAAGAGCCGATACCCTGGGACATACGAAACAGGATGATCAATCCCATCGCCATGGCACCCATAGGCATGTGGTTGGCAAAAAGGAAACCGACAATGGGCAGACCGAACAGGAACAGACCCAGGATCAGCATGGATCTTCTTCCCTTCTTGTCGACCAGATTACCCGAAAGAATTCGGGTAATCATGGCAACGATGGTATAGCCCGAAGCGATCAGACCCATCTGTGTGGCGCTGAAGCCCTGGTCGGCCAGATACTGGGGAAACGCCGACATATACATCTGACGGCAGACACCGGCCAATGCGGTGACGATACCGACACGAATGAAAATATTGGTCCACAGACGGGGCTGCTTATTGGTTTGGTTATCCGGCATGATAAATGCCTCCCTGTTTGTTATGATTCAGAAGTGATTATGCCTTCTTAGGCTGATCGACCTTGCGAAGCAGCAGATAGGTCATGGGAACGATGACTACATAGAAGATAGCTGCACCCAGGAAGAGGGCACGGTAGCCTGCCTCCATGCTGACGGTGCCGAACATATCGGCAACAACGCCCCAGATGGCTGCGCCAACACCTGCACCCAGGTCGTAAGCTGCATAATAAGTGGATACGGCCTTGCCGCGACCGCTGCGGGATGCATTCTCGACCGACAGTACGTTGAGCAGGGGGAAATACAGACCGCCGCCCCAGCCGCGCATGATAGCTGCGCCGTACATCATCAGATCGTTGGTCATATAGGCCAACAGAAGCAGTGCAACAATATCACAGGCCAGACCAACCAACATGGTCTTAAAGCGGCCGATACGACGCTGCAGCTTGCCCGAAGCCAGACGGGCAAAAACCATGGTAATGGCCTGTGCGGTAAAGAACTTACCGATACCGGCCAGACCGATCTCGATGCCGTAAGGGGTAACGAATGTTGTAATGGAAACAGTAGAAATCGTAACCAGAATGGTAACGATTGCAGCCGGTACGGCACGCTTATCGAAGAATCTCCAGATAAAGCTGCGCTGAGCATTGGCCTGTTCTTCGGCCTGTGCACGGCGCTCATATTCTTCTTCCTCAGCGGTCAGTGCAGGTGCATCGCCCTTGCTCTGCTTTCTGCCTTTCTTTTCATAATTAACAGTGGCTGCAACCGCAATGGCTGCCAGACCCATACCAAAGGATACCAGGAAGAAGTTGTTGGTATTGGCACCGGTGACCAGTGCAATACCGATGGCAGGACCAATGGCCGTTGCCAGCGAGTTGAAAAGGCCAAAATAAGCTACGCCCTCGCCCAGACGCTCCTTGGGCAGAACATCAGGTGCCATAGTGCCAACAGCCAGGTTGCCCAGCGAAGCACCAAAACCCTGTGTAAAGCGGAAAAATACGATCATGGCAACTGTGGTCGCACCCATCAGACCAAGTACGGGAGCTGTAAAGAGCGCCAGACCCAGCATGCACATGATGCGGCGACCCTTTTTATCAATCAGTACGCCTGCAAATACTCGCATGATCATGGCGCAGATGGTATAACCCGATGCGATCAGACCCATATTGGTAGCGCTGAAGCCCAGCTGATTGAGGTACTGGGGGAAGGCCGAAATAAACATCTGGGTGGCAATGCCGCTCAGAGCGGTAACAATACCGACACGGATGAAAATAAACGACCACAGTTTGGGCAGCGGCTTATTCTGCGAAGTTTCCAAGATACTCTCCTCTTTTCTTTATTATTATGACTTAAAAAACTTCGAACTCTGTTTCGTGATCCATATCCATGTGGATCATGGCCGTAATGGCGGTTCGGCAGGCACGCATGCTTTCAAAGATGCTGCCATAGATCAGAACTTCGCCGTAGTCGCCCTTGAGCAGGAAGGTGTATCCACCCTCTGTTTCATAAATCTCATAAACGGCACGACCTGTCCAAAAAGCACCGGGGGTCGCTTCAAATACAGGCGCCTTGATGCAATGGCTGACCGCATGCATGGCACGCTTACATGTTGCTAAAGTTTCATATTCTTCACTCTGAGCAACAACCTGCTTGTCCTCTCCTGTAATTTTAAAGTAATAATCGCCTTCCTTGGTTCTGGCGATCTCCAGGATACACTCCATACTCTCTCTCCCTCAAATGAAAGTTTTCTCTTATTGTTCAAATATATGTCACAACATCTTAACACAATCTATTTAATTTGAAAATAGATAAAGGAAAGAAAAACTCAATTTTTAGTGCTTCTGCCGAAAAGATTGTGCATGTTTCGTATAGAGTGGCTATGAAAACCCTTTATGCGAAAAAAGACCCCACCTTCCCTTTCAAGTTTCTCAGGAGGTGGGATCTTTTCTATTTACAATAAATGGCACCATCGGTAAAAATCATCGATGTGAAGACCATGCCTTCAGCAGACAGAACTGTACTGAGCATAGTATTCACCCCATCTGCCAACACTTCCGGCAGCAATTCTCCTTCGATGCGATTACCGGCCACGATCAGATGATCGACACGGATCGCAGGCTTCCCTTCCCCTGTTAAACAACAAACTGCCATTTCCACTTCGATCTGCTTGGGGGCAAGAACGGTCAACAGACTGCCGCCCGGCGGATCAATAGCCTTCTGCCGAAAGATTTCTAATAATGCCGATTTCTCCACTGTTCCGCCAAAGGTCACTTGTCCATCCGCACGGATCGTGATCTGCGGCTGCCCGATCAGCATCCCATCGGGCATATATTTCATAAGTTTTCCTTCGATCTGTTCTTCCGTGATGGTAAATCCTATGCCCTGGGGCTGTCCCTGCTCCTCAGGCAATGTCCGAACCGGCGGCAGATGTTCTGCCGCTCCGCCACCCACAAGCTCATCGGCAGCCACCTGCCCGATCAGCCAAAAACACAGAACGATGCAGAACAGACTGATACCATGATAGATCTTTTCTTTGATATGTGTTGTCATAGAAAAAGCCCTCCTCTGATTCATCATACGAGAGGAGGGCTATGATTATGCCCCAATCGGGCAATTCTTATTTTTCAAAAACGCGTTCGAGAGAAATGCGCTTTTTCTTAACATCCACGTCGATGACGCGAACGGTGAGGATCTCGCCCACCGACACAGCATCGGAGGCCTTTTTGATAAACTTACGGGACAGCTTACTGATATGGACAAGACCATCCTGATGTACGCCGATATCAACAAAGGCACCGAAGTCGGCAACATTGCGGACGGTGCCCACAAGTTCCATACCCGGCTTGAGCTGGCTGATATCCATGACCTCACTCTTGAGGATAGGCTGGGGCAGTTCATCACGGATATCCCGGCCCGGCTTCTGCAGCTCAGCAACGATATCCTGCAGAGTGGGCAGACCGATCTTCAGCTTCTGTGCCAGCAGGGGCAGCTTATGACCCTTGAGCGCCTCGGCCAGACGAACAGGCTCGGCAATGATCTGCTTTTCGGTC
>JAFYOK010000310.1 GCA_017560175.1 Clostridia bacterium
ACCTACGCCTATATGCAGACCGTCGTTTTCATTCTGATCATCGCGGCCCTCGTTCAGTTCATCGAAATGTTCCTCAAGAAGTCGATGCCTGCTCTGTATGAATCCCTCGGCATCTACCTGCCTCTGATCACCACCAACTGCGCCGTTCTGGGTGTTGCCAACCTCAACGTTTCCAGCGGCCTCAACTTCATCGGTTCGGTCATCTATGGCTTTGCTGCCGGTCTGGGCTTCACTCTGGCCATCGTCCTCTTTGCTTCCATCCGTGAGCGTCTGGAATATGCCGAGTACCCCAAGTGCTTCACAGGCTTCCCCATCGCCCTCGTCGCCGCTTCCCTGCTGTCCATCGCATTCATGGGCTTCCAGGGTCTGTCCATTTTCTAAGCAGGAGGTACCTTTATTATGATGCAAACTCTTGGTTTTCCTGTTCTGATCCTTGGCGGTCTGGGTCTGTTCTTCGGCCTGCTGCTGGCTCTTGGCTCCAAGATCTTCCATGTCGATCAGGACCCCCGTCTCGATAAGATCGTCGAGGCGCTCCCCGGCGCCAACTGCGGCGGCTGCGGCTTTTCCGGCTGTGCTGCCTGCGCCAATGCCATCCTGAAGGGTGAAGCCCCTGCCAATGCCTGCCCTGTCGGCGGTGCCAAGTCGGCCCTCGCCATTGCAGAGATCATGGGTGTCGATGCCGGCAACACCGCCCGTATGGTCGCTCACGTCGGCTGCCGCGGCGGTATCAATGCCGTTCAGAAGTTCAAGTACGACGGCATCCAGGACTGCTTCGCAGCTTCCAAAGTCTCCGGCGGTCACATGGGCTGCCCCTACGGCTGCCTGGGCCTGGGCACCTGCGTCAAGGTCTGCCCCTATGATGCCATCCATGTTGTCAACGGCGCAGCTGTCGTTGATGCAAAGAAGTGCAAGGCCTGCGGCAAATGTGTTGCAGCCTGCCCCAGACAGATCATCTCGGTCGTTCGCGAGACCGAAGACGTCTTTGTCAGCTGTTCTTCCCACCAGCGCGGCGCCGACCTGCGTAAGGTCTGCAACATCGGCTGCATCGGCTGTATGCTCTGCCAGAAGAACTGCCCCGTCGGTGCCATCACCGTCACCGACAACCTGGCTTCCATCGACTATGACAAGTGCATCCACTGCGGCAAGTGCGTCACCGTCTGCCCCAGAAAGCTGATCGTCAAGGCCAGCGACAGCACCGTTGAAGTCCAGGCATAACCCACGTTCCCCATCTTACTCTGAGTTTCCCAAACGGAGGCATGTTCCATGTATAGCCGCAGAAACTACTACAATGCCTATCACGGCCGCAGAAACCGGCGCAACAGAAAGCTGCTGATCCTTTCGATCCCCCTCTTTCTGCTGACTCTGGCGGCGCTCGTCTATTTCATTCTGCCCGAATATATCGTATTTTCGGCCGATGGTTTCCGCTTCACCTTCCAGCAGGAAGAAGAAGTTCCCCTCCCCGAAGACGATCTGACGGCGGAAGATCTGCCGATCGTTATCGATGGCAGCCCGGCCACCACCACACCCGAGGCTGACCCCAACGCACAGGCGCAGACGGCGATCCCCTCCAAGGCCCCCGATTTCCCCACCATGTATGGCGTTGTCGATGAGCTTTCCAACCTCCTTTCCCGTACCACCTACGGCAAGGGACTGGCAGGCGCGGCTCTGGAACGCAGCTGCAATACGCTGGTCTTCACCGTAAAGGCACCGAATGGTATCGTCCGTGTCCCCATCCTTTCGGCTTATGCGACTGCCGCTGCCGAAGGAGATGATGCACAGGCCGTCAAGGAGGCCCTGTCCTCGCTGGATGACAGTGAGATCCTGCTGGCCGCCCGTGTCAGCGCCTTCTGCGACAATACCACCCCTCGTGCTTTTGCCGAAAGTGCCCTCCGTACAGGCGGCTCGACATGGCTCGATCAGAACAACCAGAGCTGGCTCGATCCCCGCAGCGAAATGGCGGTCGAGTATCTTTGCGATCTGATCCGTGCCTGCAAGTCGGCCGGCTTTGATGCCGTCCTTCTGGACGACCTGTGCTTCCCCTATAAGGGACGCACCGAGCTGATCGATTATGATGAGGAAGATAGCCCTGAAGCCCGCCGTGCCGCGCTGGAAGCGATCTGTCAGACGCTCCGCCGGACGGCAGATGGCGAGGGTATTTCCCTCTCGGTCATCCTTGAAGAAGGCGATGCCGCCCTGAGCGGACAGGTTGCCGAAGATCTGGCCAAATACTTCCACACCATCTTCGTGGAAGGCGAGCCGGACAGCGCTCTTGAAAGCGCTACCCATGGCACCGACTGCCGCATCGGCACCATCCATAAGAAGGCATTCGCCCTCCCCTCCGACAGCCGTTCGGTCATCGCAGGTTACCTGCAGTAAGAAAGAATAAACAAATCCCTGTATCCGATCGGATACAGGGATTTTTCTTTAGGGCTCGATTTCATTTCCAAGAACAAACTTGGGTTCGATGTTGTAGAACTGCATAGGATCAATGGCTGTGCCATTCTCATAGACCCAGAAAGCCAGGCAGTCTCCTGTGACCGCGCCGGTCTGACCGGCAATACCGATCACCTGCGCATCTTTTACATACTGACCAACTTTAACATGGATTTCTGCCAGATGGGCATAGACAGTCTCAAAACCGTTGCCATGATCGATGTGAACGGTATTTCCTGTTCCCTTATCAAAATAAACCTCGCTCACCTTGCCGCCTTGCGCCGCCAGGATATCCTTGCTTGCAGCAATGGTGATGTGGTCAAAGTCCATGACTCCGGTAATCGGATGCACTCGTCCGCCGAACCCTCTTGTGATGTTGTTGCTGGACGGCACAGGCCAGACCCAATAAATCTGCTCGTAGCTTTCCTTATCGTAGATCGGCTTTTCTTCCTGTTCCACAGGGGCTTCTGCCTTCTGTTCCACTTCCTGTTTCTTTACTTCCTCTACAGGCTTTGTCGTCGGCTTTGCGACCTCGGCACCCTCCACGGGGCGAGCTGCCGCCGCCAGCACCATCGTCACACACAGGCAGAGCAGGATAGCAGCAGCAAGGGCTGCCTTTGTTGTTTTCTTATTTTTCATAATGGCAATGATGCGCGCCTCCAGCGCGTTTCCGGCAAAGCCGCTGGCCAGAATCGACCGCTGCGGCTTCTGTTCTTCCATCCGGATCAATGCCATGGCATAGCTGCGGCGTTGGTCCGCGCCCAATCGGCGCAGCACGGCAGCATCACAGGCCAGCTCGATATCCCGTTCGACCAGACGCAGCATGAGCCACACCCACGGCGCAAACCAGTAAATACTGACAGCGGCTGCCACCCCTGCTTTGAGCCACAGATCCCCACGCCGCACATGTGCGCTTTCGTGAAGCAGCACACAGCGCAAAGTCTCCCGGTCGCTCCAATCGGTATGGACAGGAAGCAGGATGATGGGCTTCAGATAACCGCAGGCCAACGGCGTTGATACCGCCGAACTCTGCCGCAGGGTGATGGGATGCTTCACTTCGCGCATCCACCATACCATCACTTCTGCCGGAACATCCTGTGCTGTATGCACTTTCCGGGCAATGCGCAGATACCCCATCAGAAACCAGCCTGCACAGAGCACCATGCCGATCAGCCACAGCCGGAAGAAGAGGTCTCCCCTCTCCCGGAAGCTCTGCGCGGCAGCATCGCTCCACTGTCCGGATACGATGGGCAATCCCTGTACAGTAAACACCGTACCTGTCCCTTCGATTTTGCCTCCCGGCATCTGCGCCGCACCAAACTGCAGGTTGTAGAGACTCAAGGGTGATTGAGGCAGTCTGGGCAGCAGCAGGTGGAACAGCGCGATGATCCACAATGCGCGGAAGGTATTTTGGGGCAGATACCTGCGCAGGAGAACACGCAGCAGCAGAATGACGGCAATGAGCACACCGCCGGTCAGACTGCGCAGCAATAAGGCACTCATGCTTCTTCATCCAGTCGGGCGACCAGGGCCTTTAAGCCCTCGATCTCTCCCTTAGATAGTGCCTTCTGATCCAACAGCGCAGCTACCAGTTTATCGGCAGCACCATCAAAGATCTTATCCAGCAGTTCTCGTGTTTCACTGACCTGCACCTGCGCACGAGGAATGAGCGCATGGCACATGAACTTCGGCTCGGTGCGTTCAACGGCACCTTTGCCAATGCATCGCTTGATGAGCGTATAGGTGGTATTAACATTCCAGCCCACCTGTTCGCCTAAAATATCGGCGATCGTCTTGGCCGGAAGATCACCTTCACGCCACAGCACCTCCATGACTTTGATTTCGGAATCCTGTAATTTAATGACTTCTTTCATGGTCGACACCTTTCTTACTACTGCAGTAGTTGTTGCAACATCTATATACTACCACCGTCTTATCTATTTGTCAATACGACTATAGTAGTATGAATAAACCTTTTGACATTTTCCTCCCTTTCCTGTAAGCTGATTACAAAGCAAAATCCATCGGGAGGTGCCCCTTTATGAAAATTATCGATGCACACATCCACTTCAAATCCAGCCCCGGCTTTGATGCGTTGGCATTAGCCGCAGGACACGAAAATACCGATGCCCATCTGCGCAAGATCTTCCCCGAGCTGGGCATTGAATATGCCGTCGTTATGGGCAATAATGGCGCCGATCAGCCCCACAGCTACCCCGACTTTCTGCGCTATTGCGTAGGATTCGACAGCAGCCATTTCTCCAAGGAAGCCATGGCCCGTTCTCTCGACCATGTAGAAGCCCATCTGCGCAGCTCTGATTGTGTCGGTATCAAGCTCTACCCCGGCTACAACCGCCACTATATCACCGAGCCCTTCTACCATCCCCTCTATGACCTTGCTGCCCAGTATGGCAAGCCTGTGGCCGTCCATACGGGTGCTACTGCCAATGCAGGCTCCCATCTCAAATACTGCCATCCCCTCATCATCGATGAGGTCGCAGCCGACTTCCCCAAGACCACCTTTGTCCTCTGCCATTACGGCAATCCCTGGGTGGTCGATGCTGCCGCTGTATTGGACAAGAACCCCAATGTCTGCGCCGACCTTTCGGGCATCCTCGACGGCGGCTTCCATGATATCGATGCCTTTTTCCGCGACAACAGCGGTTATGCCGAGCATCTGCGCACATGGCTGCGCTATCCCAATGCCTTCGACCGCCTGATGTACGGCACCGACTGGCCGCTGGTCAATATGGCAGAGTACATCGACTTTGTTTCCCGTCTGATCCCCGAACGCCACTGGGAGGATGTTTTCTACAACAACGCCGCCCGGATCTATAATATTAAATAAGCAGAATTCCTTTGACGACAAAAACCCTGTTGACATTTGTATAGGATATACAGTATAATATATTAGCTATGATACACTTCCAGGTGTAGCGCAGCTGGTAGCGCGCCTCGTTCGGGACGAGGAGGCCGTGGGTTCGAGTCCCGTCACCTGGACCAAGGGAAAAGCCACTTCTTTTGAAGTGGCTTTTTTCTTTTTCTCTGTGCTTCGGACGAAGAACCCACGGCCGACGATTTATTCAATGCGTCAGCGGCCAAAGACCTGTACGCCCGCACGGGCTACACGGCTATGGGTTCGAGTCCCGTCATGTGGGGCATTCTATCAAAATTATCGACAACCATTTCGACATTCCCTAGTTGAATGAATCATCTTTTGCTTCGCCTTGAAAAAGAGCAAACATCTGATTATAATTACTCATAGGAGGTGAGCTATTTGACATTGAAAAAAGCAACTAAGATAGCGATGACAGATTTGGAATGTGCGATGTCGGACTATAACAATCTGAATACCGAGACTGAAATCACTTACCAGAAACTCTATGATATCCAAGATAGTTCACTTTCCCTAATTTCAAATATAGAGCATCTAGTAGAAAGTATTAGCCATAATCCTCTCTCTGTCCCAACCATCAAACTAAAGAAACTCCAT
>JAFYOK010000311.1 GCA_017560175.1 Clostridia bacterium
GGGAAGCCTATGGTTTGGCAGTTTACTATAGTTTGGCAGAAAGCCCAAAGCCTTCCAAACCATCCCGAACGGCTGAATTTGCGCAAAAACGGCCGAATTTGCGCAGGGCGGTTCCATGGAAACTTTTGTGCTATACTGTAAGGTAAGATAGGTATACATTTTTATCGTATACTTGGATTCAAAACAAAGGGCGATCTACCCGGGGGTGGACGCAGCTTTACGAAGGAGGAAAAACATGAGAAAGCGATTGTTAAGCATTCTGCTGTGCCTGTGTATGGTCATGCAGTACATTCCCATGACCGCTATGGCCATGGAGAATGTCACCATCTGCGACCATCATCCGGTACATGATGAAGCCTGCGGCTATGCCGAAGGTGAGGAGGGGCATCCCTGCCACTTTGTCTGTACCGAGTGTGTGACAGCAGAGGAGGAAGCAGAAGAAACAGAGGAAACAGAAGAAGCACAGTGCATCTGTGAGAGCGACGATGCCGAGTGGCACGCCCCCTTCTGCGCTCTGTATGAACTGCCCGAAGATCCCGAATGTTTCTGCACAGAACTGTGTGCAGAGGACGAGGGCAATGAATGGTGCGACATCTGTTATTTTGATGCCGCCCTTTGCGCAGCTTCCGGTGAAGAAGAGGCTGCCCTCTATCTGAATGAGGTAAACGGCGTTTATCAGATCGGCACAGCAGCCGACCTCAGGGCCTTTGCGGATCTGGTCGATGGCGGCACAACCGATATCGATGCCGTTCTGACGGCTGACATTACGGTGAACGATCCTTCCGCCTGGAAGGCCATCGGCAGCACAAACTGCCGTTATAAGGGTACGTTCGATGGCCGGGGCCATACCATCTCCGGACTGACTTATGTCGGTGGAGCTGACGGCACCAACTATGGTAAGAGCGGCGTAGGTCTCTTTGAGTATGTCGATGCCAAAGGTGTCGTAGAGAATGTACACCTGACCAATGTCAATCTGGAAACAATGTATGTCTCGCAAAGACGAGACCATGTTGGCGGTATTGTAGGCTATAATCAGGGTACCGTCCGCAATTGCAGCGTAAGCGGCAGCCTGGCAGGAGGCAGTTTCGTCGGCGGAATCGTTGGCACTATGGATACAGGCAGTTTGGTTGAAAACTGCTTGTTTACCGGCAGCGTCACAGGTTTCAACTTTGTTGGCGGCGTGACCGGACACAACTTCAGGGGCGCGGTTCGCAGCTGCGGCAGCATCGCTGAGGTCACGGCATCCTCGGAATTTTATGCATATTGTGGAGGCGTGCTTGGCGATAATGAAAGTTCATCTATCGTTGAAAACTGTTTTGCCGCAGGCAGTGTTACTGCGCCAAACAATATCGGCAGTGTTGCAGGCGGAAACAGCGGAACTGTCCGTAACTGCTATTACCTCAAAGGCATGGCAGCCGGCGGTGTCAACGGTGCAGATATCGAGGGTACAATCGCTGCCAAGGCAGAGGTGTTTGCATCGGGTGAGGTCGCCTATATGATGGGCGAAGCATGGGGACAGACCATTGGCAAAGAGAATTATCCTGTCATGGGCGGTCAGCCGGTTTTCCGTACCGAAGGCGGCACCTATACCAACGATTGTGTCCACAGTACAGGCTACGACAATGGCTTCTGCCAAAAGTGCGGTGAACATCAGCCTGCCGAACTGAAGAATGGTTATTATCAGATCGGCAATGCAGGCCAGCTCTTCTGGTTTGCACAGCAGGTCAATGAAGGCGGCGAAGCGGGAAGATATCTCAATGCCGTTCTGACCGATGATATCGATCTGGAAGACAGACCCTGGACCCCTATCGGTACCGAAGGCGGTGTCACGGCCCAGAGCTTCCGCGGCGTTTTTGACGGCAACGGCAAGACCATCACCGGCCTGTATATCGTGGTGCAGAAGAGCGGCCTGGGCTTCTTTGGCGAAGTCCGCGATGGTACCGTCAAAGACTTTACCATTGAGGGTGAAGTATACCTGAACAGCAGACGCGACTATGTGGGCGGTGTCATCGGCTCGGCCTGCGGCACGGCAGATGACAAGGGTGCCACCATTTCGGGCATTACTTCTTATGTCAATGTCACCCTCGGTGCAGGCGCTCACGGTTCCAACCGTGTTGCCGGTCTGATCGGCTATGTCAACCATGATACACTGGTTGAAAACTGCGCATGGTACGGTACTCTGGATCTGAATGAGTATCGCGCACAGGACGGCGTCGGCGGTCTTGTTGGCAAAGTCTATGACAACTCCGTCGCAACCATCCGCAACTGCGGCGCCTACGGTACCATCAGAACGGCCTACAAGAGCGGCAGCTACGGCAGCTTCGATACCATCTTCATCGGCGGTATTCTCAGCTTCAGCGTCGATAAAGCAAAAACGACTCTGGAGAACTGCCTCTGGGCGGGTACATTTGTCAATAAAACCGATCTGACAACAACCAATGCCCGTCTGTCGGCTGTTGGTACCATGAGCGGTTTTTCGAGCATCAGCGGCGTCTACGTCCTGAACAACAGCACCTATCCCTATCTGACTACCAATGGCGCACAGGATGAGCTGATTACCGCTGTCACCGAGGGACAGATGGCATCGGGCGAAATCGCCTATAAGCTGGGCAGCGCCTGGGGCCAGACCATCGGCAAGGATGACTATCCCGTCCCCGGCGGCGAAAAGGTCTGGCAGGTCTATGCATCCTGTGATCCCGCATCCAATGCGATGACCTACAGCAACGAAAATCGCGGCCGTCCCGAGCATCAGTATGATGCCAACGGCAACTGTGAAAACTGCGAAGTCATCTGCGAACACGGCGGAAATGCAAATGAAGATGACGATGACTGCACCACAGCACTGGTCTGCTCGATCTGCAGCGCAGTCCTTGAGGAAGCAGCAGCGGCGCACAGCTATGGCGCAAATGGCAAGTGTGAAAACTGCAGCGCCGTCTGCGGCCATGGTACATACACAGACGGCAAGTGCGATACCTGTGGTGCGGTCTGCGGCCATGAGA
>JAFYOK010000312.1 GCA_017560175.1 Clostridia bacterium
ACGTTGAGGAGATCCGCGGCCTTTCTCTGCTGCCCCCTCAGACCATCGACCTGCTCCATCGTCTGCGCGCCAAGGGCTATGATCTGCCTCTGGATGCCCTGTCGGTAGAAGCCTGCGCCGATGTCCTGGAGCAGTTCCTCAGAGGATAAGATGAGCCTGCAGCACATTATCAAAAGGCTTCCCCCACGGGGAAACTGTCACCTGTAAGGTGACTGATGAGGGCGGCCGTTAGGCCGTAATTTATACAACACATCTATGATAAGAGTCCCTCATCCGTCGCTCTGACGAGCGCCACCTTCCCCCAGGAGAAGGCTATTCCAAAATCCCATTTGCAATATTATATTTTTTTATAACCATTCGTAATATAGGAGATGACTTTTTTGCCCGATATTCTCTCTGTACAACATATATCCCATATCTATTCGGCCGGTACGCCCTTTGAGCGCGCCGCCATTAAAGACATCTCCCTTTCGGTCGGCGAAGGTGAGTTCGTCGGCCTGATCGGCCACACCGGCAGCGGTAAGTCGACCCTCGTCCAGCATTTCAACGGTCTGCTCAAGCCGACCTCCGGTACTGTTCTTGTAGACGGCCAGGACATCCATGCTTCCAAAGAGGCCACCCGTGCTGCCCGCTTCAAGGTCGGCCTGGTTTTCCAGTATCCCGAATATCAGCTCTTCGAAGAGACCATCTATAAGGATATTGCCTTCGGCCCCAAAAATATGAAGCTGGATGATGCCGAGATCGACCGCCGTGTCCGCACCGCCATCCGCCAGGTCGGCCTTTCGGAAGACCTGCTGGAGGTTTCTCCCTTTGATCTTTCGGGCGGACAGAAGCGCCGCGTTGCGCTGGCCGGTGTCTTTGCCATGGAACCTCGCCTGCTGGTACTGGACGAGCCCATGGCCGGTCTTGACCCTGTCGGCCGCGAAGAGATCATCGAATGTATCCGCAGCTACCGTGAGACCACCGGTGCATCCATTCTCTTTGTTACCCACAGTATGGAAGATGCCGCCCGTATTGCCGACCGTCTCATCGTCCTCAATCAGGGCGAGATCCTGATGGAAGGCAAGCCCGAAGAGGTCTTTGCCCACAGCGAAGATCTTGTGGCTGCCGGTCTGGATGTCCCCACCGTCACCCGACTCTTTATGGAGCTGCGTACCCGCGGCCTCGACCTCCCCGAATCGGTCTATACCGTCGAATATGCGCTGAAAGTACTCCAGCGTGCAAAGGAGGGCAGATAATATGCTTCGTGATATCACCCTCGGTCAGTTTTTCCCCGGCACCAGCCTGCTGCACCGTCTGGATCCTCGTGCCAAGCTGGTGGCCGTTGTCCTCTTTGTTGCATCTCTGTTTATCTCCTCCAGCTTCTGGGGATATGGCTTGTGTATTCTTTTCCTGGCCGGATGCATCAAGGTTTCCAAAATCTCTCCCAAGATGATCCTCAAGAGCCTCAAGCCTCTGGTCATCATCCTTTGCTTCACCGGTATCCTCAATATGTTCTATACCCCCGGCGAGGTGCTGGTCAGCTTCTGGATCTTCAAGATCACCCGTGAGGGTATCTATACGGCAGCCTATATGATCCTGCGCATCATCCTGCTGATCGCTGCCACCTCCATGCTGACCTACACCACTTCCCCCATTGCGTTGACCGACGCCATCGAGCGTCTGCTCAATCCTTTAAAAAAGATCCATGTCCCTGTACATGAGTTCGCCATGATGATGACCATCGCCCTGCGCTTCATCCCCACCCTCATCGAGGAGACCGACAAGATCATGTCGGCCCAGAAAGCCCGCGGCGCCGATTTTGAAACCGGCGGCATCATCGATAAAGCCAAGGCCCTGGTTCCCATTCTGGTCCCTCTCTTCGTTTCGGCCTTCCGCCGTGCCGATGAGCTGGCCACCGCCATGGAATGCCGCCTCTATCACGGCGGTGAGGGCCGCACTCGTCTGAATACTCTGGTCATGGCCAAGGCCGACTGGGCTGCCCTCACCTTTGTGGGTGCCTTCTGCCTGCTGGTCATCAACGCGGAAAGGCTGGTATCCATCCTCTTATGACCATCGCTTTAAAACTTTCCTATCTGGGCACCGCCTATCATGGCTGGCAGCGCCAGAAGAACGGCGTCACCATCCAGCAGAAGATCGAAGAGGCCATCGAAAAGACCTGCGGACAGAAGGTTTCTGTCTCGGGCTGCGGCCGTACCGATGCCGGTGTCCACGCCGAAAATTACATCGCCAGCGTGCGTATGCAGTGCTCCATCCCCATGGATCGCCTGCCCTATGCCCTCAATGCCCGTCTGCCCGATGATATCGTCATCCACGAGGCACATATCGTCCCCGACGATTTCGATGCCCGTTTTTCCTGCAAAAGCAAGGAATACACCTATCGCATCCACAATGCCACCACACGCAATCCCTTTATGAACGACCGCGCTTACTTCTATCCCCAGCTGCTGGACGAGAAGAAGATGCAGCAGGCCGCCCGTCATTTTGTCGGTGTCCACGATTTTTCGGCCGTTCGTTCCATCGGTACCCCCGTCCGCTCTCCCATCCGTGAGATCTATTATCTCGATGTCGAGCGCAAGGGTGACATGATCGAAATGCGTGTCTGTGCCGACGGCTTCCTCTATAACATGGTCCGTGCCATTGCCGGCACCCTGGTCTTTGTCGGCAACGGCAAGATCGACCCCGAAAGTATCCCCGCCATCCTCGATTCCAAAGATCGCGAGGAGGGCGGCCCCACCGCTCCTGCCTGCGGTCTTTATATGACTGCGCTGACCTACGGAATGGAGGAAATCGATGTCCGATCCAAGCGTCCATAATGTCACGGCTTTCGACTTTGCGTCCTCTCCCTCCAACGTCACCAAGTTCCGTGCCGACAACCGTCTGCCCATCATTTCGGCCATCCGCTCGGTGGCGCTCTGCGGTCTGTTGGCGGTATTGGTCTTCTGCATCTTCCACTACCAGGAAGACCTCAATGTACAGAACATCCGCCGCATGGTCTCCTACATCGACAAACTGACCTTCAGCGGCAGCGAGATCGATACCTTCGATTTCGACTCCGGTCTGAGCACATCCTATGAAGCCTTTGACATTGGTATTGCCACCGTTTCGGGCGGCAACTTCCGCTTCATCCCTCCCTTTGAGGGCATGGACTATTCCGAACAGGTCAAGTATGCCCAGCCCAAACTCAAGGTCAGCGGCAATTCTATCTATGTTTATGATCTGGGCGGCAAAGGTATTTCCCGTATGAGCAGCTATTCCAAGCTGGCCGAAACCACCGTGGAATCCAAGATCCTCGCCCTGTCGGCCAATGATAACGGCCAGTGTGCTGTTGTCACCGATGAAGAAGGCTACCGTACGGCACTGACCGTCTTTGACAAGCACCTGAACGAGATCTATAAATGGCAGACCTCCGATCATTTCGCCTTTCTGCCTGCCCTCTCGCCCAACGGCAAGACAGCGGCTGCTCTCTGTATCGGTCAGCAGGGCGGCGATGCCAATTTCTATGTCCGCTATCAGCCCTTAAACGGCGACGACTGCACGGTTGTCATCCAGCTGGGCGACCGCCGTGTTTACGCCATGGAATATGCCGAAAACGACCGCCTGCTCATCCTCTGTGATGACGGCCTGCTGGTCTACGACGATCAGGGCATGCCCGTGGCACAATATCCCTTTGCCGCCGGTTCGCTGAACACCTTCTCCTATGGAAATGATGGCAGCTTTGCCCTTTCTCTCAAGGGTGACCGCGGCGATACCTCCCGCCTGCTGGTGCTCAATACACTCTGTGAAGTTGTATTCGACGGCACCTACGAAGGCGATATCCGCACCATCGACTATGCCGCAGATACGCTGGCCTTCCTTTCGGGCAGCCAGCTCTACTGCGTCAACACCACCGAAAACACTGTAACCGATACCGAACTTTCGGGCGTACGCGGCCTGCTGATCACCGGTGGCGGTAAGGTTGCTGCCATTCTGGGCGACCGCGCCTGCATCGTCGACTTTACACAAGGAGAATAATTTCACGTTCCATGACAAACCCCTACTTCTTCGACCTTCTCTTCCTTGCCCTGCTGATCGGCATGTTCGGCTATGGCAAAAGAAAAGGTGCATTTAAAGTCATTGCCGGCATGTTCGGCACGCTGGCCGCATGGATCGGTACGCTGATCCTTCGCCCCCGCTTCCTGCCCATCGTCACCGCCCTGTTGAAGCCTCTGGCCTCCAAGGCGGTCATCAAGGCAGCCGAAGCTGCAGGTGTCATGCCCCTCATCGATGCGGTTTTGGATCTTTCTCTTGAAGAAAATCTGACCGCCATGACTGCTCTTGCCGAAAAACTCAACATTTCCACCGCTCTGCTGGATCGTCTGCTTCTGCCCACTGAAGCTGCCCGTCCGCTGGATCTGCTGACCGATGCCCTGGTGGCAAAAGCAGCCCCAATCCTCACCTTCCTGGTGCTCTTCTTCGGCCTCAAGATCGCCATTCAACTGGCTGTGTCCATCCTCAGCCTCGACTGGCCCATCATCCGCACGGTCAATCGTCTGGCCGGCGGTGCCATCGGCCTGTGCGGCGGTCTGGTACTGGTGGTCGTACTCTTCTTCGGCATCCTGGTCTACGGCAGCCCCGAAGCCACCGGCATCACCTCCAGGCTGCTGCTCAGCCAGAGCCTGACCGGCAGTCTGATTGCAACCCTTTTTGTATAACTTTCCTTCTCCTTTTCTGCTAATTTGCATATTGTTCATATCCATGACATAAAAAGGTGGTATATTACCATCAGATATTTAACCTTCCCCGAACCGTCGTCTATCTGCGCTTCGGCATCACCTTCCTGTTGATGGTGATTACCGTTCTCTTCTATATCCGACGCGGTTTGAATATTTTGAAGGAGACCAAGCCAAAATGAATTTCCCCATCTGTTCCAGATGCAATAAAAATCCCGCTGTTGTTTTTGTCACCAAAATTGAAAACGGTCAGTCCAAGCAGGAAGGCCTCTGTATCCAGTGCGCCCGCGAACTGGGTATCAAGCCGGTCACCGATCTCATGGATCGCTTTGGCATCACCGATGACGACCTGCAGAACATGACCCGTGAGCTGACCGAAAACGACGGCGACCTCTTTAAGAATCTCCTCAGCAGCTTCCAGAACCCTGACGGTGCCGAAGATGCACTGATCGACGGCGAAGCCGATGAGGACGATGAGCAGGATGGCCGTGCCCCTGCCTTCCCCCTCTTCCCCGGCTTCAATTTCGGCCGCCCTTCCAAGAAGACCGAAGAGCATGAGGAAGAACCCAAGTCGGGCAAGAAAAACAAAAAGTCCAAGTTCCTGAGCAAATACGCTCTCAACCTGACCGACCGCGCCCGCAACAATAAACTTGACCGCGTCATCGGCCGTGAAAGCGAGACCGAGCGCGTCATTCAGATCCTCAACCGCCGTCAGAAGAACAACCCCTGCCTTATCGGCGAGCCCGGCGTTGGTAAGACTGCCGTTGCCGAAGGCCTGGCACAGAAGATCGCTGTCGGTGATGTCCCCTTCAAGCTGAAGGACAAGGAGATCTGGCTGCTGGATATGACCGCCATGGTGGCCGGCACCCAGTTCCGCGGCCAGTTTGAAAGCCGTATGAAGAGTCTGATCGATGAGGTCAAGGCTCTGGGCAATATCATCCTGGTCATCGACGAAGTCCACAATCTGGTAGGTGCAGG